>NZ_JZWV01000251.1 GCF_000966975.1 Streptomyces katrae
GCGACCAGCTCGGCGACCTCGGCCACCCAGGCGGCGCCGGCCGCCGCGAGCTCCTCCCGGAGCTCCGGGTCGAACACGGTGTGGGCCCGCAGCTCCCCCCAGGCGGTGCTGTTCTCGCGGACCTCGGGCAGGTCCTGGAACTCCCGGAGCAGGGTCCGTTCCAGCAGCTCACGGGGGTCGGCCGGGCGCTGTCCGGCTCCGGCGTCCGACGGCTCGGTGTACCGGTCGGCCCGGTCGCCGATGAAGGCCAGGGCCTGCCGCAGGATGCCGGGCCGGTCCTTGAAGTGGTAGTAGACCAGGGCGGTGGACACCCCCGCCTCCTCCGCCAGATCCGCCACCCGCAGCCCTCGGACGCCCCGGCGCGCGATGACGCGGGCGGCGCCCTCGAGGATGGTCCGTCTGCGGTCGGTCACGGTGTGGTCCTTCCCGGGGAACCCTTCCGGCAGTGTGCGGCACGTATTGTCACACGTTGACTGAAACTTTAGTTAAGGGGACGATGAAAACCGGCCATCTGGCCTGCCACATCGTGGAAAGAGCAATGCATGTCCGACCAGCTTTCCGGCACACGGCCGGTTCCCACGGGACTGACCGCCGACGACCCCCACGCGATCGGCGGCTACCGCCTCCACGCCCGGCTGGGGGCGGGTGGGATGGGGGTGGTCTACCTCGCGTACACGCCCGGCGGCCGCCCGATCGCGCTCAAGGCCGTACGCGCCGAGTTCGCCGCGGACCCCGAGTTCCGCGAGCGGTTCGCCCGCGAGGTGGCCAGCGCCCGGCGGATCCACGGGCTGTTCACGGCGCAGGTGGTCGACTTCGGGGTGGACGAGCGCACCCCGTGGCTGGCCACCGCCTACGTGCCCGGCCCCTCCCTGCACGAGGCGGTGCGCCGGCACGGTCCGCTGCCCGTACGGACGACGCTGCTGCTGGTCGCGGGCATCGCGGAGGCGCTCCAGGCGATCCACGGCGCCGGCGTCGTCCACCGCGACCTGAAGCCCGCCAACGTGCTGCTCGCCGGGGACGGCCCCCGGGTGATCGACTTCGGCATCGCGCACGCGGCGGACTCCTGCGCGCTCACCGGGACGGGGCTGCGGATCGGCACCGCCGCCTTCATGGCGCCCGAGCAGGCCCTCGGCCACCGGGTCACCCCGGCCACCGACGTCTTCGCCCTGGGCGCGCTCGTCGCGTACGTGGCGGGCGGCACGCCGCCCTTCGGCCCCGGGCCGGAATCCAGCGCCCTGTACCGAGTGGTCCACGAGCACCCCGACCTGACGCGGACCCCCGCCGAGCTGCGCGACCTGGTCGCGTGGTGCCTGGCCAAGCAGCCCCGGGACCGCCCGGCCACCGCCGAGCTGATCGCGTACGTCCACGCGCACCCCGCCGTCGGCCGTCGGCCGGAGTTCACCGACGGCTGGCTGCCCCGGCCGGTCCGGGAGGAGGTCGGCGCGCCCGCGCAGGATCCCGCACCGGGGGAAGCCGGGCCCGTGTCCTACGCGCCGACGGCCTCGGCGGCCACGGCCACGGCCGCCGCCTTCGTGCCCGCCGCCCCCGCACCGCTGCCCGCCGCCCCCGCGCCCGTACTGGCAGCGGAGGCAGCGCCCGCCCCCGGCCCCGCGCCGTCCCCCGGCCGCCGGGCCGCGCGCCGCGGGCGGCGGCTGCCCGCCGTGGCCGGGGCGGTGGCCGCGACCCTGCTGATCTGCGGCGGAGCCGTGTACTACCTGGACGGCCCCGGCGAGGGGACCGCCGCCTCCGCCGAGGACCAGGACCCGGCCGACGGGGACGCCGCCGGGCGGCCGTCCCCGTCCCCCACCCCCCAC
>NZ_JZWV01000252.1 GCF_000966975.1 Streptomyces katrae
CCCCCACCCCCCACCGGGCCGGGTACACCCAGGTCGAGCTCACCGCTCCCGACGCCGGGTACGAGTTCGACCTGAAGGCCGGCAAGGTGGTGCCCGCCGAGACGGCCACCTGGTTCCTCGCGCGGGACGCCCAGTCCTTCGTGCCCTCCGAGGAGTCCGACTCCTTCGTGTCCGACGGCGAGGCGCTCACGGTGCCCGGCTGCCTCCACGGCATCGAGACCAAGCCCGTCACCTCCCTGCCCTTCAGCGCCCTGGCGGGGGAGCGGCCGTTCTGCGTCCGCAGCCCCGACCGGCGCGACCTGGCCGTCGTGCGGCTGCGCCGGGCGGCCGCCGCCGGACCCGTCACGATCGTCGTGGACCAGTACCACCTCGGCTGAGCCGGAGGCGCCCACGCGGAAGGCATTCCTCCAATCCTCCTCGATGTATTGACTGAATTTTCAGTTAGCGCGAGGATGCCCATCGATCCCCGCCCCTTCCTCTTCAGGGAGCCCCCCATGGAATCGCCCACCACCTCCCGTCGCCGGCTGCTCCAGCTCGGCGCGGCGGCCCTGCCGCTGGCGGCCCTCGGCCCGGTCCTCCCCTCCGTCCCCGCGCGTGCCGCCGGCGCCCCGGCCGGGCTGACCATGCCCGCCGAGACCGACGCGCACGTCCGCACGTACATGGCCTGGCCCGCTCTCTCCCGGGTGTGGGGCAGCGGCGGGCTGGCGGACGTGCGCGCGGACATCGCGGGCGTGGCGTACGAGATATCCCGCTTCGAGCCGGTCGTGGTGCTGGCCCGCCCCGGCCAGGCCGCCGACGCCCGCTACCAGTGCGGCCGCGGCGCCCGCCACGCCATCGACGTCATCGAGATACCGGTCGACGACCTGTGGATCCGCGATTTCGGCCCCACCTTCCTGGCGGGGCCGGGAGCCGTCGCCGGCGTGGACACCAACTTCAACGGCTGGGGCAAGGCGGGCACCCGGTACGCCCAGCCCTACGCCAACGACGCCGCGGCCGCCGGCATCCTCCTCGGCGAGTACGCCGTGAACCGCGTCCGGGCGGGCTTCACCGGAGAGGGCGGCTCGCTGGAGACGGACGGCGAGGGGACCCTGCTGGCCACCGTCAGCTCGCTGGTGAACCCCAACCGGAACCCGGGTATGACGCAACAGCAGGTGGAGCAGGAGCTGAAGACTGCGCTCGGCATCGAGAAGGTCATCTGGGCGCCGGGCCTGGCGGGCGCGGACATCACCGACTGCCACATCGACTGCCTGGCCCGCTTCACGGCCCCGGGCAAGGTCATCCTCGACAGGCCCGGACCCGACACGGACCCCAAGTGGGTCGCGGTCTACGAGGAGACCAAGAAGGTCCTGCGGGACGCCACCGACGCCCGGGGCCGCCGTCTGGCCGTCACCGAGCTGCCCGGCCCGGACCGCACCAAGATCACCGGCAGGGGGACGGAATTCCTGTCCAGCTACACCAACTACTACACCCCGAACGGCGCGGTCATCGCCCCCCGGTTCGGCGACGCCGCCGCGGACGCCGCGGCCCGCTCCATCCTGCAGGCCGCCTATCCCGGCCGGGAGGTGGTCCAGATCGTCATCGACGGCATCGCGAGCGGTGGCGGCGGCATCCACTGCGCCACCCAGTCGCACCCGGCCGTCCCGCCGGCGGTCTGATGGACGCCGAGCCCCGGCGGGTCCCCCGGTCCGGGGACGGGCCGCGTGCGCCCGCCGCCGAACGCCCCGGTAAGGTGCGGGTCATGGCGTCTCGCAGCACTCAGATCCTCGAAGCGGCCGCCCGGGTCATCGCCCGGCGCGGGGTCCGCGGGCTGCGCGTGGAGGAACTCGCGGCCGAGGCCGGGGTGTCCACCGCCCTGATCTACTACCACTTCAAGGACCGTACCGGGGTCCTGCGCCAGACCCTCGAGTTCATCAACGACCGCGCCGAGCGCTACACCACCGACCGCGACCCGGACGCCCCTCCGCTCACCCCCCGGGAGGAGCTGGACGAGACGCTGCTGCTGGAGCTCCAGGACACCGTGGAGGTCCGGGAGAACAGCTCGGCCTGGGGTGAACTGCGGGCCAGTGCCGTCTTCGACGAGGTGCTGCGCGAGGACCTCGCCCGGGCCACCCTGGTCTGGGTCCAGGAGGTCGCCGCGCTGCTGGGGCAGGTCCAGCCGATGGCGACCGCCTCCTCGCTCGCCGAGGCCGCCGAACGCCTCACCGCCCTGCTGGAGGGGCTGAGCATGCGCTGGCTCAGCGGCGGCATCCGGATCGACCATGCGCGCGAGCTGATGCGCGGGGCCATCGAAGCCGAGCTGGCCGGACTCCAGCGGTACTGAGGCGTTCCGCCTCGCCCTGGGCCGGGGCCTTTCCTTGTCGCAACTCTTGACTGAATTTTCAGTCAGTGCCACAGTTCCTCGCGTCGCCCGGAGTCGTCCCCAGGGCCGGCGCAATCCAAAAGGAATGATCATGAACGTTTCCCCTACGCGGTGGTCCCCGTGCCGCTGACCCCCACCGAACGCGACCGGCTCCTGCTGTTCGGCGCCGCCGAGCTGGCCCGGGCCCGCCGGGCGCGGGGCCTGCGGCTCAACGTCCCCGAGGCCACGGCGCTGATCGCGGACACGGTGTGCGAAGCCGCCCGCGACGGGGTCCGCCTCGCCGAGGCCCTCCAACGCGGCCGTTCCGTCCTCGGCCCCGACGACGTACTGCCCGGCGTGGTGGACATCGTCACCGAGGTCATGGTCGAGGCCGTCTTCGAGGACGGCACCCGGCTCGCCGCGGTGGGCGACCCCTTCGGGGCGCGGCCCCGCGACGACGAGGCCCCCGGCGCCGTGCTGCCGGGCGCCGACACCGTCGACGAGCCGGAGCCCGCGCTCACCCTGGCCGTGCGCAACACCGCCGCCGTGCCGGTGAGCGTCACCTCCCACTTCCACTTCTTCGAGGCGAACCCCCGCCTCGACTTCGACCGCGCCGCCGCCTACGGAATGCGGCTGGCGGTAGCGGCCGGCTCCTCCACCCGCTTCGACTCCGGCGCCGTCGTCGAGGTGGGCCTGGTCCCGATCGGCGGCGCGCGGATCGCGATCGGTTTCGCCGGACTGGTCGACGGCCCCCTGGACGCCCCCGGCGCCAAGGCGGAGGCCCTGCGCCGGGCCGTGGCCTGCGGCTACCTCGGAGCGGTGGCTCCGGAAGGGAGCGCGGCATGAGCAGACCCTCCCGCCACAGCGACCACTGCGCTCCCGGCAGCCGGCACATCGACCCTTACGAGTACGCCACGGTGCACGGCCCCCGCGCCGGGGACCGGGTCCGGCTCGGCGACTCGGGGCTCGTCGTCCGGGTGGAGTCGGACGCGCAGAAGCCCGGTGACGAGTTCCTGGCCGGCTTCGGCAAGACGGCCCGCGACGGCCTGCACCTGAAGGCCGCCGCCGTCCGCGGGACCTGTGACGTGGTGATCAGCAACGTCCTGGTCATCGATGCCGTCCTCGGCATCAGGAAGGTGTCGATCGGCATCCGCGAGGGCCGTATCCACGCCATCGGCCGGGCCGGCAACCCGGACACCCTCGAAGGGGTGGACGTGGTGGTGGGCACCGGGACGACGATGATCTCGGGTGAGGGCCTGATCGCCACGGCGGGGGCGGTCGACACCCATGTCCACCTGCTCTCGCCGCGGATCATGGAGGCCTCGCTCGCCAGTGGTGTCACCACGGTCATCGGCCAGGAGATCGGACCCGCCTGGGGCGTGGGCGTGAACTCGCCCTGGGCGCTCAAGCACGGGTTCAACGCCTTCGACGC
>NZ_JZWV01001621.1 GCF_000966975.1 Streptomyces katrae
GCGCCGACGAGCCACCAGGAGGCGGCCGGCGCCCATGGGTAGGGCCCGAGCCGGTGCAGCACGTTGCCCAGGGCGAGCAGCACCACCGTCCAGCGCAGCCCGGTCAGGGTGAACAGCGGGAGCAGCAGCAGCGTCTGCACGATCCGCGGGCGCAGCGGGACCGGGGCGACGGTCCGCGGTGCCTCGTCCTCGGCCGCGGTCTTCTCCAGGCGGCGGGCCAGCTTGCGCAGGACGGGCTGCTGGTAGACGTCGAGGACGGCCGCGGCGGGGTAGCGGGTGCGCAGCAGGGTGGCGAGGCGGGCGGCGGCGAGGCTGCCGCCGCCGATGGCGAAGAAGTCGTCACCGGCCCCGGTGACGGGCACGCCCAGGGCCTCGCTCCACTGTTCGGCGAGCCAGGCCTCGGTGCCGTGCAGTTCCTCGGCGGGGGCGGTGGGGCCGGCTCCGGGCAGGGGCCAGGGCAGGGCGTCGCGGTCCACCTTGCCGGAGGTGCGGGTGGGAGTGCGTCGACGGGGGCGAGCAGCGGGACGAGCGGGGCGGGCAGTTCGGCGCGCAGCCGGGCGAGCGCCGTCGCGTGGTCCCAGCCGTCCTGGGTGACCAGGTAGCCGACGAGGAGCTGGTTGCCGCCGCGTGCGGTGCGTACGGCCGCGGCCGCGCCGGTGACTCCGGGCAGGGCCTGGAGCGCGGCGTCGACCTCACCGAGCTCGATGCGGCGGCCGCCGAGCTTGACCTGCTCGTCGCCGCGCCCGAGGAAGACCAGCCCTTCCGGTTCCGCACGGACCAGGTCGCCGCTGCGGTAGGCGCGCGGCCAGCCGAGGGAGGCGAGCGGGGCGTACTTCTCCGCGTCCTTGGCGGGGTCGAGGTAGCGGGCCAGTCCCACGCCGCCGATGACGAGCTGTCCGCTGCCGCCCATCGGGACCGGTTCGCCCGACTCGTCGACGACGGCGAGTTCCCAGCCGGCCAGCGGCAGGCCGATCCGGACGGGTTCCGCGCGGGTCAGGAGGGAGGCGCAGGCGACGACGGTGGCTTCGGTGGGGCCGTAGGTGTTCCAGACCTCGCGGCCCTCGGTGACCAGGCGCCGGCTCAGCTCGGGCGGACAGGCCTCGCCGCCGAAGACCAGCAGCCGTACGTCGTCCAGGCTCTCCGGCTCCCAGAGGGCGGCCAGGGTGGGGACGGTGGAGACGATCGTGATCTCCTGCTCCACCAGCCAGGGGCCGAGGTCGGCGCCGGCGCGCACCTGCGAGCGCGGGACGGGCACGAGGCAGGCGCCGTGGCGCCAGGCCAGCCACATCTCCTCGCAGGAGGCGTCGAAGGCGAC
>NZ_JZWV01001622.1 GCF_000966975.1 Streptomyces katrae
GGAAGAGCGCGGCTTCGGCGTCCACGAAGGCGGCGGCGCTGCGGTGGGTGACGGCGACTCCCTTGGGCTTGCCGGTGGAGCCGGAGGTGAAGATGATCCACGCGTCGTGTCCGGGTGTGGGCGGCGCGGAGCGGACCCGGTCGTGGGCGCGGGGGCCGGTGACCTCGATGCCGGGGCCGGCTCCCAGGACGGCCCGGACGCCGGCCTCGGCGAAGACCAGCCGGGCCCGTTCGTCGGGGTCCTCGGCGTCGACCGGTACGTAGGCGGCCCCGGCGGCGAGGACGGCGAGGACGGACACGTAGAGGTCGTTGGTGCCGGAGGGCACCCGTACGCCGACCCGGTCGCCGAGCG
>NZ_JZWV01001623.1 GCF_000966975.1 Streptomyces katrae
CCGAGCCCGATCCCGCAGGCGGCGAGGACCCGGCGCCGGCGCTCGACCTCGGCGGCCAGGGCCCGGTAGGTCAGCCGGGCGCTGCCGTCGTCGAGGGCGGGCTCGTCGGGGTGGGCGCGTACGGAGGCGGCGAAGACGTCGAGGAGGGTACGGGGCGGGGCGGGGGGGCCGGCGGAGAACAGGGCGGACTTGGCGGAGGCCTCGTCGGAGGTGGGTGCGGCGCCGGGCGGGGCGGCTTCGGGTCGCCGGCCTCCTCCCGCGTCCCCTTCCCTCCTGCCGTCGTCACCGTCGTCGCCGTCGTCGCCGTCGCCGTCGCCGTCGCCGTCGAGCAGATCGAGTTC
>NZ_JZWV01001624.1 GCF_000966975.1 Streptomyces katrae
TGTATAAGAGACAGGCCCTGGTGTGATTGCCATCGGCCCTCGCGTCTCGTTCGCCGGACACGTCCGGAGCGCCGGCGGGCCCGGGTCTGCCCGGGTTGTTCCGTTCCGGCACCGAACAACCCATCAGCGTAGTGCTGTGGCGCGGCGATTCCGGCCGAAGCGCCGGGGCTGTCCGGATCACGCCGCCCTTCGGGTGGTGGCCGGACGTGTCGGCCGCCCGGCACCGGCGGGGGTTCGCGATGCTGGGCCGGGCGCGGCAGCTGGACGACGGCCGGCCTTCCGCACGGTGACAAGGAGAACGGCATGCCGACGGACTCGGTCGGACGGTTCCTGGCGGCTCTGGACCCCGCGCACCGGGAGGCCGTCGCGGCCAGGCCGCGCGCGGAGCAGGAACGGCTCGCGGCGGCCTGGGAGGAGGAGCTGGGGGCGGACGACGAGCTGGACACCCTGGACGAGCTGTCCCCGCCCGCGGCCGAGGCGGAGGCGGCCCGGCGGGTCATGCAGCGCGAGTCCTGACTCCTCCGGGCCCCGCCCGTCCCGCCGGTGTCGTGTGATCCGTCACCGGCCGGGGCGGGGCCCCACCGCTACGGGTATTCAGCAGTCCAGGGTGACCTCGTGGACGACGGGCCTGGCCGCCCAGGGGAACGAGGCGACGCCGAAGGAGGCTCGTACGGTCGAGCCGCAGGAGGCGGAGGCGGCCTCACCGCGTACCTCGACGGTCGAGGAGGTGAAGACGACCGGCCATTGCCGTACCAGGGGCGCGTCGTTGCCGACGACCTCGACGGACAGGGTGGTGAACAGCTGCTTCGGCTCCGGCGCCGGGCTGCCGGGAGAGGGCGGGCCGGCGAGTCCGACCGTGCCGTAGAACTCGACGGTGGTGCCGGTGACTTCGGCGCACACCCGGGTGGACAGGCCTGCCTGGAGGCCGGAGGGTCCGCAGGAGGTGACCGTTTCGGCCGGGGTCGCGGGGGTGGTGTCGGCGAAGGCGGGGGCGGCCGTCAGAGCGGTGAGGACGGTGGCACCGGCGGCCAGGAGGGCTAAGCGGTTCATCGGGATTCTCCCCGGGGTGGTGGTCATGGATCGCCGCCCGGATGCGCTCACCGGACGGTTCTTATGTCATGTGATATTTCACATGACATAAGAATGCAAGGTGATCATGAGTTGAACCGTCCGCACCCACCCCATGACGACTCCTGCGCGCACCGTACGATTCCGGCCAGTACACGCGGAGCGAACGGAGAACAGGGTGCGCAGGCCAGGGCGGGGACTGGGGATCGCGGCACTCGCGGTGCTCATGGCCGGATTGCTGATGGCGGCCGGGGGTGCGCTGGTGCCCAGGCTGCTGTACCGGGCCGCGTCGTACTCGGGGTCGGCCATGGCACCCACCTACGCCAAGGGTGATCTGGTGCTGTTCCGCAAGGACCCGGCCGAGGTCCGGCGCGGGGACGTGGTGCTGGTGACGGTGGGCGCCATGGACGGTGGCGAGGACCCCGGGGGTCCGGTGGTCGAACGGGTCGTGGCCGTGGGCGGCGACACGATCGCGTACGAGCCGGGCGCCCCGCGCCTCATGCTCAACGGCCGGCCCCTGGACGAGCCGTACGTGAAGGACGGCGAGCCGACGGCGGGTTCGCCGGGGCCGTTCTCGGTGACCGTCCCGCAGGCTGTCTCTTATACACATCTC
>NZ_JZWV01001625.1 GCF_000966975.1 Streptomyces katrae
CCGCAGGGGCGTGTCTTCCTCCTCGGCGACAACCGCGGCAACTCGGCGGACTCCCGCTTCCGCCTGCGGACCACGCCGGGCGGCACCGCGCCGGTCGCACAGGTGCTCGGGGTGGCCCTTCCCCAGGAGGAGACCCTGCGTGTCGGGGTCCTCTACGGCTGGCTGATCATCGTCGGCGTCCTGGCCCTGCCGGCGTCCGCCGTTCTGGGCGTCGTCTGGCTGCTGCTCCGCCGACGGCGGGCGGCCGTGCAGGGG
>NZ_JZWV01001626.1 GCF_000966975.1 Streptomyces katrae
CGGCGGCCGGCCGTGCAGGGGCCGGTCCGGGCAGCCGCGACGGCGGAACCGGCCGGGCCCGCGCATCCCTGAACCGCTCCCCCTCGGCGTGGGGCCGTCGTATCGGTGGTGTCCGGCCGGGCCCCGGAGGGGGTCCGACGGATACGGGCGGGCCACCGCGTACGATGCGGGCGGGCGGGGCCGTAGCGCAGAGGTCGACGCGCGCGGTCTCCAAAATCGCGAGGACGCCGGTTCGACTCCGGCCGGCTCCGCCCGTCCCGCTCACGCGGCCGGAATCGTCCCTCGTCAGCGCCCGCTGCCCGGGAACGGTCTCATGCAGCCCGCGGGGTCAGGGGCTCTTCGAGCTCTGCCAGCTCCGTCGCGGTCAGTTCCAGCCGGGCGGCCGCGGCCGAGTCGGTGATCGAGGCCGGGCGGCTGGCGCCCGGGAGGGGGATGACCGACGGGGAGCGGCTGAGGAGCCAGGCCAGGGCCACCCGCTGGGGGCTGACGCCGTGTCGGGCCGCGACGCGGTGGAAGGCGGTGTCCGCGGAGGTCGGGCCGGAGGGGCCGTCCAGAGAGCTGCGGGAGATGCCGCCGAGGGGGCTCCAGGGGAGGAAGGCCAGGCCGAGTTCGGTGCTCAGGCGCAGCTGGGGCTCACTGTCGCGGACGGCGGGCGAGTACTGGTTCTGTACGGAGACGAGGCCGTCGCCGAGGATCCCGTACGCCTCGCGGATCTGGGCGGTGGTGACGTTCGAGATGCCGGCGGAGCGGATCGTGCCGGCGTCGAGGAGCTCGCGCAGGGCCCCGACCGACTCCGCCCAGGGGACGGCCGGGTCCGGCTTGTGGAGCTGGTACAGGCCGATGGCGTCCACGCCCAGCCGCACGGCGGAGGCCTCGGCGGCGCGCTTGAGGTGGCCGGGAGTGCCGGTGACGGTCCAGGTCCCGTCGCCGGGCCGGCCGCGGCCGCCCTTGGTCGCGATGAGGACGCCGGAGGTGTCTCCGCCGTAGCGGGCCAGGGCGCGGGCGATCAGCCGTTCGTTGTGGCCCGTTTCGCCGGCGTGCCAGTGGTAGCTGTCGGCGGTGTCGATGAGTGTGACACCGGCGTCGAGGGCGGCGTGGACGGTGGCGACGGCCCGGCCCTCGTCCGGGCGGTGTTCGATCGACAGCGGCATGGCGCCCAGGCCGATGGC
>NZ_JZWV01001627.1 GCF_000966975.1 Streptomyces katrae
CGCCCAGGCCGATGGCGCCGACGGTGGTGTCGGCGAGGGTGCGGTACGGGTTCGGCATGGCGGTTCGTGTTCCTCAGGCGGTGGGGACGGGCGTGTCGGCGAGGGTTTCGGTGACGGCGCCGGGCAGCCAGTCGGAGGTGTGGGAGAAGGTGAAGCCCAGTTGCCTCGCACGGGCGTTGCTCATGGCGTAGTGGCGGTCGAAGG
>NZ_JZWV01001628.1 GCF_000966975.1 Streptomyces katrae
TCCCGGGCGGTCTGCGCTGCGACGGCGGCGGCGAGGGCGCGGACGTCGAGCGGGCCGTCGGAGCAGGCGTTGAGCGGGCCGCTGAAGTCCGCTTCGGTGGCCGCCCAGCGCAGCAGCTCCGCCAGTTCCGCGAAGTGGATGAACACCGTCGGCAGTGCGCGGGCGTGCACGGTGATCGGTTCGCCGTCGCGGATGCGGCGGGCGTAGTGGGCGAGGCGGCCGGTGAACTCCTGGGCGCCGCCGCCCAGTACGTGCGCGCTGCGTACCGAGGCGAAGGTGAAGCCGCCCGCGCGGGTGAGGACGGCCTCCGCCTGCCGCTTGCCCTCGGCGTAGTGGGCCTCCAGGTACGCCCCGTCGTGCCAGGGCAGGTCCAGGTCCACCGGCCAGGCGGCCGGGTCCACGGTCTCCTCCGGCACCGGGGTGTCCGCCGGTACCGGCGGGAGGGCGGCGGTCGCCGGGTCGTAGACCTCGATGGTGGAGGTCATCACGTAGCGGCGGGTGCGGCCCGCGAAGACCCGGGCGGCGATCGCGGCTTGCACGGGCGTGTAGCAGACCTGGTCGACGACCACGTCGAAGGTGCGGGGGCCGAGGGCGGCGAGGAGGGCCTCCTCGTCGTCGCGGTCGACGACGAGGTGCTCGACCCCGGCGGGCGGGCGGCCGGAGCCGCGGTTGATCACCGTGACCTGGTGGCCGGCCGCCAGCAGCCGCCGGACCAGGAGCTTTCCGAAGTATCGGCTTCCGCCGATGACGCAGATCCTTTGCATGCCCCTTACTCTGGCGGGCCGTTGTCATCAGCAGAAGTGGCAAGTTGGTGGACGGGTATTAAGCAGAACTGGTCACCGGTTACCGGTCGCCCGTAGTCGGCCGCTTGCGGGCGTGGAGGACGTGGGCGCCCAGGGGCAGCGGTGTCCGGTCGTGGAGGTGGAGGCCTGCGTCGGCCAGCAGGCGGGCGTAGTGGTCCTCGCGGCGTTCGCGGCCGCCGACGTTGCAGAGCATGTGCAGGTCCCAGGCGGTGGCCGGGGAGGGGGAACCGTCGGCCGGCAGGAGGCGTTCCACGATCAGCAGGTCGGCGTGGCCGGGCATCGCGCGGGCGCAGTGGCCGAGGATCTCCCGGCAGCGGTCGTCGTCCCAGTCGTGCAGGACGCGGGCGAGGACGTAGACGTCGCCTCCGGGCGGTACGTCGGCGAAGTCTCCCGCGCGGTATTCGCAGCGTGCGCCGCAGCCGGCGGCGTCGAGCAGGCGGCGGGCCGTGGCGACGGCGTGCGGGCGTTCGAGGAGGACGCCGTGCAGGCCGGGGTGTGCGGTGAGGACGTGGCGGAGCAGTTCTCCGTTGCCTCCGGCCACGTCCACGACCGTGGCGGGCGCGGACGCCCGGCCCGCCGCCGCGGTGAGGGCCGGGTGGGCGGGCAGGGGC
>NZ_JZWV01001629.1 GCF_000966975.1 Streptomyces katrae
AGCGGGGGCGGGGCGGCGGCCCGGGGGGCGGCCGGCGGCTGCGCCGGGGGCGCCGCGGCCGGCGGCTCGGTGAGGCGGGCCGGTTCCAGGGGCGGGGTGGTCTCGGCCGTGCCCCCGGAGGTGGCGCGGGATCCGCCCAGCGCGTCGGCGGCGTTCGGGGCCTCCGCGCCCAGCAGGCCCTGGGGCAGCACCAGGACGGCGAGGACCCCGCCGTAGATGTTGGACTTCAGCTCCACGGCGATCCCGTGCCGCCGGGCCAGCGCCGAGACCACGAACAGGCCGATCCGCCCGTCCGCCAGCAGGTGCCGGACGCTGACCTGGTCGGGGTCGCCGAGCAGGGAGTTCATCCGGCTCTGCTCCTGCGGCGGCATGCCCAGCCCGCGGTCCTCCACCTCCACCGCGATCCCGGCGGTGACCCGCTCCGCGCGCACCACCACGTCGGTGTCGGGGGCGGAGAACACCGTGGCGTTCTCGACGAGTTCGGCCAGCAGGTGCACCACGTCGGCGACGGCGTGCCCGCGTACGGTGCCGCCCGCCGGGGGCACCACCTTGACCCGGGTGTACTGCTCCACCTCGGCCACCGAGGACCGCAGCACCTCGCTCAGGTCGATCGGCCGCGTCCACTGGCGCCGGGAGGCGGCCCCGCCCAGCACCGCGAGGTTCTCGGCGTGCCGGCGGATCCGGGTGGCGAGGTGGTCGACGTGGAAGAGCTGCCGGAGCAGGTCGGGGTCCTCGACCGTGTCCTCCAGCTCGTCGAGGAGCGAGATCTCACGGTGCACCAGCGACTGAAGCCGGCGCGCGAGGTTGACGAAGACCTCCACCTTGCGGTCGCTGTCGCTGGGCGCGGCCGGAGCGGCCAGCCGTACGAGCGCCTCGTGCGCCTGCTCGCGCGCGCCGCGCAGCTCCTGCGCCAGCAGCCAGAACTCGTCCACCCCGGCCGGACCGGCCTCCGGCGGCGGGGCGCCCCGCCCGGCCCGCACGGGGCGGCCCGGCCGTTCGCCCCGTTCCAGGCGCTCGGCGGCCGTCCGCAGCTCCTGGCGGCCGCGCATGCTGGAGCGCCGCAGGGCCTCGCACCGGTCCCGGACGGCCTTGGCGGCACGCTGGGCCCCCAGCAGGGCGGCGGCCAGCGCCCCGACGGCCAGCAGGGCGCAGCCCGCGAGCACCGGCCACAGCCGGGTGTCCCGCTCCCCTGCGCCCCCGCCGAGCTGCAGGGTGAAGATCACCGCGGCGGTGCCGCTGAGCCCGGCGGCGAGCGTGGGCAGGACGGCGGCACGGACCAGCTGGGGGCGTATCTGCCGGCCGGGGCCCGTGGCGGCGTGTCTCGACGGGGCGTGGCGGGCGGCGCGGAGTCCGGACATCGGCGTCCTCGGTAGGTGGGGCCCGGCCCCCGGATCCAGTTCCCGGGGCCCGGTGTTGATCACCGGATACCCACCCAGTTGGGGAACTTCGCCGACCTGCTTCCCGCTCCCGATGGAGCGCTCGCACGACAGCCCGAATACGCCGGGAGCGCGCACACCCGCACAGGCCGGGGCGCACCCCCCGCCCCACGACCACACCCCCGCCCCGGCCCGCCCGCGCGTTCCGGGAGGCGGCTCGCTGGACGGAGCGTCCGCGCTGAGGTGCGG
>NZ_JZWV01001630.1 GCF_000966975.1 Streptomyces katrae
GGGTGGGGGTGTTCGGGGTGCGGGCGGGTGTTAACGGCGTTAATGGGGGTGCTCCGGTGGGAGTCCGGTCCGGCTCCGGTGGGGGAACCGACTGTGGCGCAGGATGTCTTGTACCCCATTTCTGCGGGGCGGGCCGTTGATGCGGCGGATGCGGTGTGGAGAGCCCCCCATGGTCAAGCAGGAACGTGCGGCACGCACGAGGGAATCGCTGGTCCACGCCGCCGCGGAGGTGTTCGCCGAGGAGGGGTTCACGGCCGCGTCGATCGCGCAGATCAGCCGGCGGGCCGGAGTGACCTCCGGAGCCCTCCACTTCCACTTCGAGGGGAAGACCTCCCTCGCCCTTGCCGTGGAGGAGCGGGCCGCGCGGGCCATGCGGGAGGCCGCGGCGGTGAACGAGGAACGCGACCGGGCCGGCGGGCCGTTGCAGGTGCTGGTCGGCTCCACCTACACGATGCTGTCGCTGCTGACCGAGGACATCGGTGTCAGAGCCGCGTTCGCACTGTGCGCGGACGCCGGGCACGAGAGCCGGCTGGACCTGCGCCGGCAGTGGAAGCTGTGGACCGAGGGGTTGCTGGTCGCCGCCGAGCAGGCGGGGCTGCTGGCCGAGGGGGTGTCACCACAGGAGGCGACGGACCTGGTGGTGGCGTTGACGGTCGGGCTGGACGGGCTCGGCGGCTTCGAGCCCGGGCACGGTGCCCGGCAGCTCCTGACCCGGATCTGGAGCGTGGTCCTGCCGGGGATCGCGAACGGCGAGGCGGCGGCTGCGGCGCTCATCGAGGCGGCTTCCGGCAAGGAAACAGACTGAATGGTTTGATTTTTGGGGTCCGCAGAGTGTTATATGGCTGTGTTGCGAGGCGGCTGAAGAGCTCCATGTTGTCGTGGGTGATCTGCGGATTACACAAAAGCCCAGGTCAAGTGGGTGAGCTGAGCGGCGTCGAGATCTTGCCAGGGTGGAAA
>NZ_JZWV01001631.1 GCF_000966975.1 Streptomyces katrae
GGTTTCGTATTGACAAACCGTCCGGCCTGTTTTCTACTGACTCTTGTGACTCATCCAAAGGACAGGGGAGTACGACGTGGACATCGATGTACTGGGCGCACTCGCCGTGCGGGAGAACGGGATCTCCATCACGCCCACCGCTCCCAAGCCCCGGCAGGTCCTGGCCCTCCTGGCCCTCCACGCCGACCAGGTCGTACCGGTGTCGGCGCTGATAGAGGAGCTGTGGGGAACGATGCCCCCGCGCAGTGCCCGCACCACGCTCCAGACGTACGTCCTCCAGCTGCGCGCCCTGATCGCGACCGCCCTCGAGGGGACCGACGGGGAGCGCACCGCGAAGGACGTCCTCGTCACGCTGCCCGGCGGCTACCTGCTCAACAGCGGTGGCGGGACCAGCGACGTGCGGGAGTTCGACCGGCTGGCGGGCCTCGGCTACCGGGCGATGGACGCGGGTGACTTCCCGGTCGCCGCCCAGCGGCTGCGCGAGGCGCTCGCCCTGTGGTCCGGGCCCGCCTTCGCCGACGTACAGGGCGGCGTGCAGCTGGACATGGAGACGCGCCGGCTGGAGGAGACCCGGCTGTGCGCGCTCGACCAGCGCATAGAGGCCGACCTGAAGCTGGGCCGCCACCGGGAGCTGCTCGCGGAGCTGACGGTGCTGGTGAGCCGGTACCGCACCCACGAGAACCTGCACGGACAGTTCATGCTCGCCCTGCAGGCGGCGCCCGTCGCGGCCGCGGTCGCCGGAGCGGGTGGGCGGGCCGACCGCCTCGTACGGGCCTGACCCGCGCGGCTGGTGCCGGCCCGAGGCGGACGGCGCCGGCCGGGGAACGGCCAGGGACGCAGCGGGGGCGGAAGGAGACGGAGCGGTGCAGGAGAGGTCGGAGCGGACCCGCAGGCGGTTGGTCTTCGCCGGGGCCGAGTTGTTCCACCGCAACGGCTACGCCAACGCGACGCTCGGTGAGATCGCGGGTGCGGCCGGGGTGACGAAGGGGGCGCTGTACTTCCACTTCGCCTCGAAGGACGAGCTCGCGGACGCCGTGCAGCAGCGGGGTTGCGGTCTGCTGCACGAGGCCGTCCGGGGACTGCGGGAGGGCGGGGCCTCGCCCCTCCAGGCGCTGATCGACACCACGCACTGGCTGGCGCGGACGCTGCACGAGGATCCCGCGATCCCGGCGAGCTTCCGCATCACCAAGGAGTGCGCCGGACAGCAGCCGCCCGCGGTGGACTTCCACGGGGCGTGGCTGGAGGCCGTCTGCGAACTGCTGCGGATGGCGCGGGACGTGGGCGAGCTGCCGCTGGACCCGCCGCCCGACGGGCTGGAGGGCGGGGACACCGCCGGTGGCGGGGGTTCGGCCGCCGACCGGTGGGAGAGCGCCGAGGCGTTGGTGGCCGCCGCCGTGTGCGGGATCGAGGTACTGGCCGGGACCGGGCTGTCCTACGCGGAACTCCAGCGGAAGGTGGCGGCCCTGTGGGGGCTGCTGCTGCCGAGCCTCGTCGGGCCGGAGCGGGCGCGGGAGTACCGGACGCGGGCCTTCGAGACGCGCGTGGCGGACGGGGAACGCAGTTACGAGTACCTCGGGAGCGGGGTGTAGG
>NZ_JZWV01001632.1 GCF_000966975.1 Streptomyces katrae
CCCCCCGACCCCGACCCGCCGGGCGCCTTCCGGCGGGGGCGTCCGGGGAGCCTGTGTCTCCGGCGGGGCCGGCCGTGGAGTCTCCGTTCGCGGAGGGGCCGTCCGGGGAGCCCGTGTCTCCGGCAGGGCCGGCCGTGGAGGGTGTGGCTCCGGTGGGGCCGTCTGCGGAGTCCCCGTTTGCGGAGGGGCCGTTGGAGGAGCCCGCGTTTTCGGCGGGGCCGGCCGTGGGGGGTGGGGTTCCGGGGTTGCCGGAACCGTCCTGGCCGTCCGGTGAGGCCGAGGCCGGGCCGGTGGAGAGCTGCGAGGCCTACACGGGGACGCCGCTGGCGCTCACGGCCCGCCACGACGCCGACGGCGGGCTGCTGTTGACGCTCGTCCACGACCGGACCCGGATCGCCGACAGCGACGCCGCCGAGATCCTCTGGCAGACCACCCGTCTGCTGCGCGGCCTCCCGGCCGACGCGGGCCCCGGAGCCACCGTCGCCAGGGCGCTGCGGCTGCTCGACGGAGCCCCCCTGCCCCTGGCTGCCGCGCGCCCCGACCCGGCGCTGCGCACCCTGCGCCCGGGCGCCGCCCCCGGGTCCGGGCTGGTCTGCCTGCTGCGGCCGCCCGGCGCGCCCGAGGACTGCTACGAGGGCGTCGCGCACGGCCTGCGCGGCACGCGGGCCCTGCTGTCCGTGGCCCCCTGGGCCACGGCCGCCCTGACCGCGCTGGCCCCGGCGCTGGCGGCCGGGGAGCCCGTCGTCCTCGGCGGGTACCCGGAGGTGGCGGACCTCGCGCACCAGGTCGCCGGACGGGTCGCCGCGTACGGCTGGGGCCGCCCACCGGTCGCGGTCGCCGCCACCGACGCCGAACTCGCCGAGGCCCTCACCGCGGCCGCCCGCAGGCGGCCGTAGGCCGTCCCCGAAGTCGGCCGGGACCGACCCGCGAAGCTTTCCGCCGGGCGGCCCGAAGACGGGCCGTCTCCGGTCGGCCCGTCCTCGGCCGGCGGAGGCTTCCTGGTCTGCTCGGGCCGTTCGGCCGTGCGGCGGCGGGTGCCGCGTGGTGCCGGTCGGCGCCGTCTTCGTGCTGGCCCGTCTTCCGGCTGGCCCCCGGCTGGCCGGGCCTTTCCGGCGGGCTGGGGCTTCCTGGTCTGCTCGGGCGGTTCGGCCGTGTGGCGGCGGGTGCCGCGTGGTGCCGGTCGGCGCCGTCTCCGGTCGGTCCGCGCTCGCCCGGCCCGGCTGCGGTGGGTGTCGGGTGGTGCCGACCAGCCGCGTTTCCCTGGTCGGCCCGTCTTCGGGCTGGGCCGTGTTCCGGGAGGGCCCCCTGGCCGGGCCCTTTCGGCGGGCTGGGGCTTTCTGGGCTGCTCGGGCCGTCGGGGTGTGCGGCGGCGGGTGCCCTGTCGTGCCGGTCTGTGCCGTCTTCCGGCAGGGCCCCGGTCGGCCCGGGCCTCTCGGTCGGCCGGGGCTTTGTGGCGGGATCGGGTTGTTCGGTCGTGCGGCGGCCGGTGTCGCGTGGTGCCGGCCGGGGCCGTCCTCTTGGTCGGCTTCGGCCGCTCGGGTGCGCCGAGGTGGGAGG
>NZ_JZWV01001633.1 GCF_000966975.1 Streptomyces katrae
ACCCGTGCTGTCTCCACGGGCCGCCCCCGCCCGAAGGGCGCCCTCCGGGCGGGGCGGACGATGGCCGCCCGCCGTCGTCACTTGGCCGGCACCGCAGTCATGGTCGACGTGAGCCTTGGGCGGCGCATCGTCTGGCGGCGGGCTCGGATCCCCGGCGTTCGGTCCAGGCCGGGAGAGCGTGGGATGCGGGGCTGGTCGGTCCGTGGGATCCCCGGGCCACAGCGCCCGCAGGGCGGACCGGGAGACGCCGACTGGCCGCCACGCCTCACCGGTGTAGGGGCTTCTGCCGCCCCGGGGTCAGCAGCTGGGTGCTGGCCGGGCCGCGGTGCGTGTCTCAGATGGGGCCGGTTGTCGTCCGGGCCCCGGGCGATCCCGCCGCGCCCCGGCGCAGACGGGGCGGGCGAGCAGGGTGGGCAGGAGTCTGGGGTCAGGGCCTTTCGATGACCTTGACGTCGGTGATGAGGGGGCCGCAGGCGTGGTTGGTGTCGGAGATGAACTGCAGGCGGCTGAAGCGGTCGGTGCCCCACAGGGTGGCGCGGCGCAGGGTCCAGGTGCT
Source organism: Streptomyces katrae (assembly GCF_000966975.1). GTDB lineage: Bacteria > Actinomycetota > Actinomycetes > Streptomycetales > Streptomycetaceae > Streptomyces > Streptomyces katrae. Next base: position 557 of record NZ_JZWV01001633.1, read on the forward strand.
GCTGCCGCGTGCGGGCTTGGCGATGCTGCCGAGTTCGAACCGTTGGGCGTGCTCGGGGTCGGCGGCGAACTGGACGTGGAATTCCTGGGCGATGTCGCGGGCCCCGGAGACGCAGTCGGGGTGGTCGTTGATCTTCGCCTTGAACGTGACCTGTTCTTCGGCGTCCTCCTCGGTCGCGATGGTCTGCTCGATGCCGCCGCGCTCGCTGCCGCCGAGGTCGACGGCTTGTGAGCCGTCGGGAGTACGGGAGGTGGCGCGGCCGAACACGTCGACGCTGCCGAGGACGACGCGCCAGCCGGGGATGGCGTTGCTTCCGAGGCGCCAGCCGTGGATGGCGTTGCTTCCGAGGGTGACCCGTACGAACTCGGAGGCGTTGTCGGGATTGACGTAGGGCTGGATGAACGCCGGGTTGGTGACCGGCACGACGCTGGCCGCGCTGGCGCTGGTCGCCGCGGTGCCCGCCAGCATCGTGGCCAGCGAGACGACCAGGGCTGTACGGGCTGCGGCACGCGACCGGGTGGTGTTGGCCATGACGACTCCTCATCTCGGGTCTGCCAGGGAGGGGAGACACCTGGCCGGCACGTCGCCGAGGGGCGTCGCGGCAAGACCAGCACGTCCGTCGCGGCTTGACGACCCCGAGATCGTTTCTGCACCCCACGGGATCACCCGGCTGGGCGAGACACGCCCGCGCAGGACCGTTCCAGCAGGTCAGATCCTGTACGGCGAGCGTTCACCCGCCTGCGGCGGCGCCTGGGCGGGGGAGCCCGCGGCGCCCGTGAGGCGCTTGTGGAGCAGCGTAGCGCCCCGCCGGGCCGACGGGTTGGGCCGCCCGGGTGAGGAGCAAACGATCCCGCATCCGCGCCGGGTTGGGGACCGGACGGGAGCGGCACCACCATGCCGCTCGTCGGCTTTCCCGCAGGCCCGGCCCCGTGCCGGGCTGGATCGCCGACGCACACACCTCCACGCCCACGCACACCTCGAGGAAGAGGTATC
>NZ_JZWV01001634.1 GCF_000966975.1 Streptomyces katrae
CCCTCCGCCGGAACCGCGACGAGGCCGAAGCCGCCGTCACGGCGCTCGCCCACCTGCTCACCTCGGGCGCTGGCCCCGCCGACCGCACCGCCTTCTTCGCCGGGGCGGACGTCACCCGTGTCGGCCTCCCCACCTACGCCTTCCAGCACGAGACCTTCTGGATCCACGACACGGCCGCCGCCCCCGCCGACGCCGGGCACGCCGGGCTCGACGCGGCGGACCACCCGCTGCTCGGCGCCGCGGTCACGCTGCCCGAGTCCGAGGAGTTCCTGCTCACCGCCCGGCTCTCCCTGCGCACCCACCGCTGGCTGGACGACCACCGGGTCATGGGGCAGGCCGTCGTCCCGGGCGCCGCGCTGGTCGAGATGGCCGTGCGGGCCGGTGACGAGGCCGGCTGCAACACGCTGGACGAACTGACCCTGGAAGCCCCGCTGGTCCTGCCCGAGGAGGGCGGGGTCCAGGTCCGGGTGCGGGTCGGCGGGCCCGACGCGTGCGAGCGGCGGTCCGTCCGGGTCTACTCGCGGGCGGAGGACGCCCCCGCCGGGGAGGCCTGGACCCGGCACGCCGACGGGACGCTGTCCTTCGCCGACCGCTCGCCCGAGAGCGGGTCGGCCGAGTGGCCGCCGGCCGGGTCCGAGCCGCTGGACGCCGACGGGCTGTACGCCGCGATGTCCGGGGCCGGTCTCGACTACGGGCCGGTGTTCCAGGGGCTCAAGGCCGCCTGGAAGCTGGGCGAGGAGGTGTACGCGGAGGTCGCCCTCCCCGAGGAGGCATCGGCCGACGCCTCCCGCTACGGCCTGCACCCGGCGCTCCTGGACGCCGCCCTGCACGGCATCGGCCTGGGCTCCTTCCTCTCCGGCGGGGACGGGGCGCGGCTGCCGTTCGCCTGGTCGGGGGTGTCGCTGTACGCGGCCGGGGCCTCCGCCCTGCGCGTACGGATCGCGCCGGCCGGGACGGACTCCGTGGCGCTGGCCCTCGCCGACCCGGCCGGAGCCCCCGTCGCGGCCGTCGGGTCGCTCGCGCTGCGCCCCGTGTCGGCGGAGCAGTTCGGGGACGCCGTGCTGCGGGACGCGCTGTTCCGCCTGGAGTGGGTGGAGCCCTCCTATGCCGAGGCCGCCGAGTCGGTCCTGGACTGGGCGGTGGTCGGTGGCGAGGCGTCACCCGCCGGGCGGGGTCTGCGGGGTGCGGGGGTTCCCTTCGCCACGTACGCGGACCTGGCCGGGCTGCGGGCGGCCGTGGACGGGGGCCGGACGGTGCCGGACCTGGTGGTGCTGCCCGTGCCGGACTCGGTGTCCGGGGCACTGGCGGTGCTGCGGTCCTGGCTGGCCGACGAGCGGTACGCCTCCTCCCGGCTGCTGTTCACCGCCACCGGGCCGTCCCCGGACACTGCGGCGGTGTGGGGTCTGGTGCGTTCCGCGCAGGCCGAGAACCCGGGCCGGTTCCTCCTCGTGGAGGCGGCGGACGAGGACTCGGGCTGGAACCTGCTGCCGCGGGCCCTGGGCACCGACGAGGCGCAATTCGCCCTCCGCGACGGTGTGGTGCTCGTA
>NZ_JZWV01001635.1 GCF_000966975.1 Streptomyces katrae
GGTGCTCGTACCGCGCCTGGCGCGGGCCGCCGCCACCCCGGCCGAGGGGCCCGCGTTCGGGGACGGCACCGTCCTGATCACCGGCGGTACGGGAGGCCTGGGCGCCCTGTTCGCCCGCCACCTGGTCACCGAGCACGGAGTCCGCGACCTGCTGCTGACCAGCCGACGCGGCCAGGCGGCCCCCGGAGCCGCCGAACTGGCGCGGACCTCGGACAGCTGGGAGCCCGGGTACGGATCGCCGCCTGCGACGCCGCCGACCGCGAAGCCCTCTCCGC
>NZ_JZWV01001636.1 GCF_000966975.1 Streptomyces katrae
GGGGCCCCTGGGCCGACGGCGGAATGGCCTCCGGCATGGACGCGGCCGGGCAGGACCGGATGGCCCGCTCCGGACTGGTCCCCTTCCGCCCGCAGGAGGGCCTCGCGCTCTTCGACGCGGCCCGGACCGGGGAGCAGCCCCTCGCCGTACCCGTACGCTTCGACACCGCGGCCCCGGCCGCCGCGGGCCCCGACGCCGGCCGGTCCGTACCGGCGGTACTGCGCGGCCTGCTGCGCCCCGCCGCCCGGCGCACCGTCCGGGACGCCGTACCCGGCGGCGGCCCCGACGCCCTGCGCGAGCGGCTGGCCCGCCTGTCCGGGCCCGAACGGGACGGCGCCCTGCTGGACCTGGTGCGCACCCACGTGGCGGCCGTCCTCGGGCTCGGCGGCCCCCGCGAGGTGGACCGCGACCGGGAGTTCAAGGCCCTGGGCTTCGACTCCCTCACCTCGGTGGAACTGCGCAACCGGCTGAACTCCGCCACCGGACTGCGGCTCCCGGCCACCCTCGTCTTCGACTGCCCCACCCCCGTGGCGCTCGCCGCCCGGATCGGCACCGACCTCGCCCCGCAGGCCTCCCCGGCCCCGTCGGCCATGTCCGTCTTCGGGGAGCTCGACCGGCTGGAGCAGGTCCTCGCCACCGTCGGGGCCGACGACGAACTCGTCCGCTCCCGGATCAGGACCCGCCTGCACGGGGTGCTCGCGGCCTTCACCGACGCCCCCGCCCCCACCCCCGGCGAGACGTCCGACGAGCGGCTGCGCAGCGCCACCGTGGACGACATCTTCGCGCTCATCGACCAGGAGCTCGACGGCTCCTGAGCACCCGGACGAGCCCGGACCAGCAGGTGCACACACCACCGCGGCCGCACCACCGCACCCCTTGCCGACCCTCCTCGACGGGTGAAAGAGACATGCAGAACGACCAGAACGGCCAGAACGGCCAGAAGAACGAGAACGAGCAGAAGCTGCTGGACTACCTCAAGCGCGTGACGGCGGACCTCAAGCAGACCCGCCGCCGGCTCCACGAGGTGGAGGCGAAGGACCAGGAGCCGATCGCCATCGTCGCGGCCGGCTGCCGCTACCCCGGCGGCGTCGACAGCCCCGAAGCCCTGTGGCGGCTGGTCGAGAGCGGCACCGACGCGGTCACCGGCTTCCCCGACGACCGCGGCTGGGACCTGGAGGGGCTCTACGACCCCGACCCGGGCGTCCCCGGCAAGTGCTACACCCGTGAGGGCGGCTTCCTCCACGAAGCCGGCCGCTTCGACCCGGGCCTCTTCGGGATGTCCCCCCGCGAGGCCCTGGCCACCGACCCGCAGCAGCGGCTCCTCCTCGAAGTCGCCTGGGAGACCTTCGAGCGGGCCGGGATCGCCCCCACCTCCGTCAAGGGCTCCCGCACCGGGGTGTTCGTCGGCCTCGCCTACCAGGGCTACGCGGGCAGCGGCGACACCCGCGAGGAACTGGAGGGCTTCCTCCTCACCGGCACCGCCCCCAGCGTCGCCTCCGGCCGCCTCTCCTACACCTTCGGGCTGGAAGGCCCGT
>NZ_JZWV01001637.1 GCF_000966975.1 Streptomyces katrae
TGCTCCTCCTCCCTCGTCGCCCTCCACCTGGCCGTCCAGGCCCTGCGCCGCGGCGAATGCACCATGGCCCTGGCCGGCGGGGCCGCCGTCATGGCCGCCACCGGCATGTTCACCGAGTTCAGCCGCCAGCAGGGCCTGGCCGTCGACGGACGCTGCAAGTCCTTCGCCGCCGGCGCCGACGGCACCGGCTGGGGCGAAGGCGTGGGCATGCTGCTCGTCGAGAAGCTCTCCGACGCCCTCCGCAACGGCCACCCCGTCCTCGCGGT
>NZ_JZWV01001638.1 GCF_000966975.1 Streptomyces katrae
GCTCCGATCTCGCCCCCACCACCGACTTCGGCCCCGTGTCGGCGAGTTACCAGGACACGGGCACCTACTACCGGATCACCACCGGCTCCCTCTCCATCCACGTCAACAAGTCGCCCCTGACGTTCGCCGTCTACCGGGCCGACGACACCACCCCCGTCTGGCAGGAGACCCAGCCCACGAAGTGGGGCGGCGGCAAGACCGTCCAGACCCTCGCCCGGGGCGCCGACGAGCAGTTCTACGGCACCGGCCTGCGCCTCGGCGAATGGGCGCTGCGCGACAAGACCGTCCCCGTGGCCGTCGACAACAACTGGCGCGAGAACGACAACGCCAGCCCCGCCCCCTTCTACATGTCCACGAACGACTACGGCGTCATGCGCAACACCTGGGCCCCCGGCTCGTACGCCTTCAACGCGCCCACCACCCTCACCCACGACGAGAACCGCTTCGACGCCTGGTACTTCACGGGCGACTCCCTCAAATCCGTCCTCGACGCCTACACCGACGTCAGCGGCAAACCCTTCATGGCGCCGATGTGGGGTTTCGAACTCGGCAACGCCGACTGCTTCAACGCCTCCAACCCCGCCTACCAGGGCGACCACAACCGGCTCCGCCACCAGACCACCCCCGACGTGGCCGGCTACGCCGCCGACGCCCGCGCCGCCGACATGCCCTCGGGCTGGTTCCTGCCCAACGACGGCTACGGCTGCGGCTACACCGCGCCCCTGAAGTCCACGGTCGACGCCCTGAAGGCCAAGGGCTTCCAGACCGGCCTGTGGACCTCCACCGGCCTCGGCTCCATCGCCGACGAGGTGGGCACGGCCGGCACCCGCGGGGTCAAGACCGACGTGGCCTGGATCGGCGGCGGCTACAAGACCGCCTTCCAGGGCGTCCAGCAGGCCGTCGACGGCATCGAAAAGAACTCCGACCGCCCGCCGCTACGTCTGGACCGTCGACGGCTGGGCCGGCACCCAGCGCAACGCCGTCGTCTGGACCGGGGACACGTACGGCACCTGGGACGACATGCGCTGGCACGTCCCCGCCATCGCCGGAGCCGGCCTGTCCGGCCTCAACTACGCCTCCGGCGACGTCGACGGCATCTTCGGCGGCAGCCCCAAGACGTACACCCGCGACCTGCAGTGGAAGGCCTTCACCCCCGCCTTCATGACCATGTCCGGCTGGGGCGCGACCAACCCCTCGGCCGGTTACCAGGACAAGCAGCCCTGGCGCTTCGCGGAGCCCTACCTCTCCGTCAACCGCAAGTACCTCCAGCTGAAGATGCGGCTGATGCCCTACCTGTACACGATGAGCCGCGTCGCCCACGACACCGGCGTCCCCAGCACCCGCGCCATGGTCCTGGAGTACCCCGAGGACCCGGTGGCCCGCGGCAACCTCACCAGCGGCCAGTTCATGGCCGGGGACTCCTTCCTCGTCGCCCCCGTCGTCTCCGACACCTCCGTCCGCGACGGCATCTACCTGCCCGCCGGAACCTGGACCGACTACTGGAC
>NZ_JZWV01001639.1 GCF_000966975.1 Streptomyces katrae
GACCGACTACTGGACGGGGAAGACGTACGCCGGCCCCGGATGGCTCAACGGCTACCAGGCACCCCTCGACACCCTCCCGCTCTTCGTCAAGGGCGGGGCCATCGTCCCGATGTGGCCGCAGATGAACTACAGCGGCGAAAAGCCCGTCTCCACCCTCACCTACGACATCCACCCGCGCGGCACGTCCGCCTTCGACCTGTACGAGGACGACGGCCGCACCCGCGCCTACACCACGGGCGCCTACGCCCGCCAGCACGTCGACGTCACCGCCCCTGCCTCCGGCTCCGGCACGGTCACCGTCGACGTGGGCGCCCCCACCGGCAGCTACGCCGGACAGCCCGCCTCCCGGGGCTACGAGCTCACCCTCCACGTGGCCTCGGCCCCCACCGCCCTCACCCTGGACGGCACGGCACTGACCCGCCTCACCAGCAAGGCCGCCTACGACTCCGCCACCACCGGCTGGTTCTTCGACCCGGCCGACCGGGCCGGCGTCCTCTGGGTCAAGACCGGTACCAGGACATCCGGGTTCACCGTCACCGCCACCGGCACGACCGTCCCCGCGCCCAGCCCCGTCCCGACCACCTCGTCCCCCATCTCCCCGTCCTCCTGGACCCTGCTCTCCGCCGACAGCCAGGAGACCGCCGCCGAGAACGGCGCCGCCGTCAACGCCTTCGACGGCAACCCCGCCACCATCTGGCACACCGCCTGGTCCTCCAACAAGCCGGCCGCCCTGCCGCACGAGATCCGGATCGACCTCGGCGCCCGCTACACCGTCGACGGCCTCGGCTACCTGCCGCGCCAGGACGGCGGCGTCAACGGCCGGATCGGCGGCTACGAGGTCTACGTCTCCGACACCACCACCGACTGGGGCACCCCCGCCGCCACCGGCACCTTCGCCGACACGGCGGCCGCGAAATCCGTCACCCTGGCCCCCCGCACGGGCCGCTACCTCCGACTACGGGCCCTGACCGAAGCGGGCGGCCGCGGCCCCTGGACCAGCGCCGCCGAGATCACCCTCACGGGCCGCCCCACCCCCCTCCCCTCCCACGCCACCCTCGTCAACGCCGCTTCCTCGACCTGCCTCGACCTGCCGCACAGTGCCACCGCCCCGGGCACCGCCCCCACCCTCTACTCCTGCCACGGCGGCCCCAACCAGCGCTGGACCCTCCAGAACGACGGCCGCCTCACCGGCCTGAACGACGTCTGCCTGGACGCCACCGACCCCGCCCGCATCACCGTGCAACCCTGTGCGGGCACCCCCGCGCAGACCTGGCAGCCGGGCCCCGACGGCAGCCTCCGCACGTCCGGCCAGTGCCTCACGCCGGCCGGCGGCGGCACCGCCAACGGCACGGACCTCACCCGCACCCCCTGCAAGGGCACCCCCTCCCAACGCTGGACCTTCACCCCCTGACCGGCCCCCGGCCCCGGAACCCCCTGG
>NZ_JZWV01001640.1 GCF_000966975.1 Streptomyces katrae
AACTCGACGAAGGCGTTGGGGCCGGCCATCACGGCCGCCCCGCCGACCAGGGCGAGTTCGCATTCGCCCTGGCGCAGGGCCTGGGTGGCCAGGTGCAGGGCGACCAGGGAGGAGGAGCAGGCCGTGTCCACGGTGAGCGCGGGCCCTTCGAGTCCCAGGGCGTAGGCGATGCGGCCGGACATGACGCTGCTGGAGGTGCCGGTGAGGAGGTGCCCCTCGACGCCGTCGGGCAGGGCGCCCGGGGTGGCGCCGTAGCCCTGGTAGCCGGAGCCGATGAACACGCCGGTGCGGCTGCCGCGCAGGGAGGAGGGGGCGAGGCGGGCCCGTTCGAGGGTTTCCCAGGCGGTCTCCAGCAGGAGCCGCTGCTGCGGGTCCATGGCCAGGGCCTCGCGCGGGGAGATCCCGAAGAACCGGGCGTCGAAGCGGCCCGCGTCGTGGAGGAACCCGCCCTCGCTGACGTAGGTGGTGCCGGGGTGCTCGGGGTCCGGGTGGTGGAGGGAGCCGAGGTCCCAGCCCCGGTCGGCGGGGAAGGGGGTGACGGCGTCGACTCCGTCGGCGAGCAGCTGCCACAGCCGTTCGGGGGTGTCGGCGCCGCCGGGGAA
>NZ_JZWV01001641.1 GCF_000966975.1 Streptomyces katrae
AGCGGCAGCCCATGGCGACGATGGCGATCGGCTCGTCGGGGGCGCCCGGCCCGGCGGGTCCGGCCGGTGCGGGGCCGGTCGCCGGGAGGGCGGCCGGCGCGTGGCCGGACACCTCGGCGGAGAGGAAGGCGGCGAGGGCCTCCGCGTTGGGGTGGTCGAAGACGAGGGTGGCGGGCAGCCGCAGCCCGGTGGCCCCGTTGAGCCGGTTGCGGAGTTCGACGCTGGTGAGGGAGTCGAAGCCGAGGTCCTTGAACGAGCGGTCGGAGGCCACCGCCGCCAGGTCCGGGTGGCCGAGGGCCCGGGCGGCTTCGGCGCGGACCAGGTCGAGGAGCACGCGGTGGCGTTCGGCGTCCGGGAGTGCGGCGAGTCCGGCGGTACGGGAGGGGGCGGTGCCTTCGGCCGTGCCCGCGGTGTCCGCCCCGTCCCCGGCTGCGGCGAGGGCCGTGCGGGCCTCGGGCAGGCCGGCGAGGAGGGCGCTGGGCCGGGCGAGGGTGAAGGCGGGGGCGAACCGTTGCCAGTCGACGTCGGCGACGACGACGGTGGTCTCGTCCAGGTCCATGGCCCGCTGGAGTGCGGCGATCGCGGTGTCCGGGGCCATGGCGGGCAGCCCGCGCCGGCGCAGGTGGGCCTCGGCCTGCTCGTCGCCGGCCATGCCGCCGTCGGCCCAGGGGCCCCAGGCCACGGAGGTGGCGGCGAGTCCTCGGGCGCGGCGCTGCTCGGCGAGGGCGTCGAGGT
>NZ_JZWV01001642.1 GCF_000966975.1 Streptomyces katrae
GCCCCAGGCCACGGAGGTGGCGGCGAGTCCTCGGGCGCGGCGCTGCTCGGCGAGGGCGTCGAGGTGGGCGTTGGCGGCGCAGTAGGCGGCCTGGCTGCCGCTGCCCCAGGCGGCGGCGACGGAGGAGAACAGGACGAAGGCGTCCAGGTCCCGGCCGGCCAGCAGTTCGTCCAGGTGGTGGGCGCCGGTCGCCTTGGCGGCGACGACGGCGGCGAGGTCGGCCGGGGTCAGGGTGTCGGTGGGGGTGAACTGCGGCAGGCCGGCCGCGTGGATCACGGCGGTGAGCGGGTGGTGGTCCTCCGGGAGGTCGCGGAGGAGGGCGGCGACCTGTTCGCGGTCGGTCAGGTCGCAGGCCGTGAGGGTGACCTCGGCGCCCAGTTCCTCGATTTCCGCGGCGAGTTCCCGGGCTCCGGGGGCGTCGGGTCCGCGTCGGCCGGTGAGGACCAGGTGGTCGGCGCCGTTGCGGGCGAGGTGCCGGGCGACGTGGGCGCCGAGGGCTCCGGTGCCGCCGGTGATCAGGACGGTGCCGCGCGGCTGCCAGGTCCGGTCCGGGGACGCGGTGTCGGGGGCGAGGGCGCGGGTCAGGCGGCGGACGAAGATGCCGGAGGGGCGGATGGCGGTCTGGTCCTCTCCTCCCGGCCCCTGGGCGAGCAGGGAGACGAGCCGGCGGGCGGCCCGCTCGTCCAGGGTGGCGGGCAGGTCGACGAGTCCGCCCCAGCGGTCCGGGTGGTCGAGTGCGGTGGAACGGCCGAGGCCCCAGACCATGGCCTGCCGCGGGCCGGCCGGCGTGTCCGAGCGTCCGGTGGAGACGGCTCCCCGGGTGGCGCACCAGAGGGGTGCGGTGGTGCCCGCGTCGCCCAGGGCCTGGACGAGCAGGGTGGTCAGGGCCAGCCCGGCGGGGAGGTCGGGGTGGTCCGGGTGGGACTCGTCGGTGAGCGCGAGGAGGGACAGCACCCCGGCGGGCTCCGTCGCCCCGGGCTCGGGGCGCAGGCGCGCGGCGAGCGCGGTACGGGTCTCGTCGGTGCGTACGGGCAGCAGCGCGACCTCGGCGCCGTGGCGGGCCAGGGCCTCGGAGACGGCGGTGACGACGGCGTCCTCCCCGCCGCCCCCGGGGACGGCGAGCAGCCATGTGCCGCTCAGCTCGGCGGTGTCCCGGCCGCCGGTCAGCGGCTGCCAGGAGATCCGGTAGCGCCAGGAGTCGACGACGGTGCGGCTGCGCCGGCGCCGGCGCCACTGGGACAGTGCGGGCAGTACGGAGCTGAGCGGGGAGTCCCCGGTGACCTCCAGCCGTTCGGCGAGGGCGGCCAGGTCCTGGTTCTCGACGGTGTCCCAGAAGGCGGCCTCGGCCGGGTCCGCCGCCTCGGGGCCGGTCCCGCGGGTTGCTGCGGGGACCAGCCAGAAGGGCTGGTGCTGGAAGGGGTAGGTGGGCAGGTCCACCCGGCGGGCGCCACGGCCGGCCAGGACCGCTTCCCAGTCGACGGGGGCGCCGTGGACGTGGAGGT
>NZ_JZWV01001643.1 GCF_000966975.1 Streptomyces katrae
GGGCGAGGGCGGTGGTGACGGCCAGGTCCTCGGGGCGGTCGGAGCGCAGGGCGGGAACGGTGACGGCGCTTTCGTCGAGGGATTCCTGGGCCAGGGCGGTCAGGACCCCGCCGGGGCCGATCTCCAGGAAGGTGCCCACGCCTTCCGCGGCGAGGGTGGTGACGGCGTCGGCGAAGCGGACGGCCTCGCGGACATGGCGCACCCAGTAGTCGGCGGAGGCGAACTCCTCGGCCGTCACGAGCCCGCCGGTGAGGGTGGAGACGACCGGCAGCCCCGGCGTCTCGAAGGAGACCGATGCGACGGCCTCGCGGAAGGCGTCGAGCATCGGTTCCATCAGCGGGGAGTGGAAGGCGTGCGAAACCGTCAGGGCCTTGGTCTTGCGGCCCTCGGCCGCGAGCTTCCCGGCCAGCTCCGTGACGACGTCTTCGGCACCTGAAAGGACCACGGACACGGGCCCGTTGACGGCCGCGATCCCCGCCCGGTCCTCGGACCCGGCCAGCAGGGACCGCACCTCCTCCTCGGAAGCCTGGACCGCCACCATCACACCGCCCGGCGGCAGTTCCTGCATCAGCCGGCCCCGTGCGGCCACCAGCTTCGCCGCGTCCCCGAGGGAGAACACGCCCGCCGCATGGGCCGCCGCGAACTCGCCGACGGAGTGCCCGGCGAGGAGGTCCGGGCGTACGCCCCACGACTCCAGCAGCCGGAACAGCGCCACCTCGACCGCGAACAGCGCCGGCTGGGTGAAGCGCGTCTCGTTCAGCAGCTCCGTGTCCGCGCCGAACACCACGCCCTTCAGCGGGAGTTCGAGATGCGGATCCAGAGCGGCACAGGCGGCGTCGAAGGCTTCCGCGAACACCGGGAAGACGGCGTGCAGTTCGCGCCCCATACCCAGCCGCTGGCTGCCCTGCCCGGAGAACAGGAACGCGGACCGGCCGGCCCCCGCGGGTGCCGTGCCCGTCACCGTCTCCGGTCCCGGGGCCTCGCCGTGGGCGAGGGCGGCGAGGCCGCGCAGCAGCCCGTCCCGGTCGTGGCCGGTGATGACCGCGCGGTGCGGGAAGGCGGCGCGGGTGGTGGCCAGGGAGAGGGCGATGTCCGCCGGGTCGGGGCGGCCGGCGGAGCGGACGTGGGCCAGGAGGCGTTCCGCCTGGGCCCGCAGGGCGTTCTCGTCCTTGGCGGAGAGCAGCCAGGGCACGGGCAGCGGCGCGGGGGCCGCCTCGTCCGGGGTGTCGTCCGCCTCGGCGGTGTGGGGGTCGGCGGGGGCCTGTTC
>NZ_JZWV01001644.1 GCF_000966975.1 Streptomyces katrae
GAAGGAGGAGACGCCCGCCCGGCGCGGCCGGCCGGCCTCCCCGGCCCATTCGCGGGCCTCGGTCAGCAGCCGCACCTCGCCCGCCGACCAGTCCACGTGCGGGGACGGCTCGTCCACGTGCAGGGTCTTCGGCAGCACCCCGTGCCGCATCGCCATCACCATCTTGATCACACCCGCCACACCGGCCGCGGCCTGCGTGTGCCCGATGTTGGACTTGACGGTGCCCAGCCAGAGCGGCCGGCCGGCTTCGCGGCCGGTGCCGTAGGCCTTGATCAGGGCCTCGGCCTCGATGGGGTCGCCCAGGGTGGTGCCCGTGCCGTGGGCCTCGACCGCGTCCACGTCTCCGGCGGACAGTCCCGCGTCCGCCAGGGCCTGGCGGATGACCCGCTGC
>NZ_JZWV01001645.1 GCF_000966975.1 Streptomyces katrae
CCCGCCCATCACCCGTGTGAACAACGCTGCGGGTCAATACAGCTAGGCCGTCCCCTCGGGCAGGGACGGCCCGGCCGAACGGGGCCCCGGTCCGCCGGGGCCCCGCGGGCTCAGTCCAGCAGCCGCTCGCGCAGCCGCTCCAGCGTCACCGGAGTGAGCCCGAGGCCCTCGGCGAGGTAGCGGTCCACCCCGCCCCAGTGCCCGTCGATGGTCTCGTACGCGGCCAGCAGGTACTCGGCGCGGGCGTCGAACAGCGGCGCCAGCAGCTCCATGACCTCGGGGGAGTGGGCCTCCGGGGCCTCGCTGTCGCGCCGCACCCGGTAGCGGTTGTGCGGGGCGTTCGACTCCAGGTAGTCCGCCACGACGGCCTCGCGGTCGACGCCGAGCGCGAGCAGGGTGACGGCGATCGCCAGGCCCGCCCGGTCCTTGCCCGCCGCGCAGTGCAGGAGGGCCGGCACGCTGTCCTCGGCCAGCGCGCGCACCACCCGGCCGTGCTCGGCCGTGCGGTCGCGGATCATCGCGCGGTAGGACCCCGCCATGCGGGCGGCCGCCCTGCCCCCGCCCAGGAGGCCGCGGAGCTGGTCGAGACCGCCCTCGCGCACCATCCGCCAGAACTCCCCGCCGTCGGCCGGGTCGGAGAGCGGGATGTTCACGTTGCGCACGCCCGGCAGTGCGACGTCCGGGCCCTCCAGGGCCTGGTCGGCGGCGTTGCGGAAGTCGAAGACGGTGTGCAGGCCGAGTGAGGCGAGGAATTCTGCATCGGTTTCGGTGGCATGCGCCAGATGTCCGCTTCGGAACAGTCGTCCCGGCCTGACCCTCCGTCCGTCCGTGGTCGGCAAGCCGCCCACATCACGGAAATTGCGCACTCCGGTCATCTCGGGCGTGGGGTCGGGGTGCGCCGGAAGGTCCTGCGGTATCTGCTGGGTCACGTGTACTCCTCCGCGTGTGCCGCGTGTCCGAATTGGTCTGGTTGGAACCAACTTGCCATAGGTGGACGCGAGATCGGGCCGAACTCCGTGAGCCAGATCATACGGTGACCGTGCGTGCCTGATCGCGAAAGCCGAATTCCCTTGCCGGGGCGGCCGTTGCCGGTCCGGAATGGACGCAGGGTGACCGGAATTCCGTTGATCCCTCATACCTGCTATTCCGTCAGGGAATTCACGGCTTGTTGCCGCGGCCCCGCTGGATTACCTTCGCGAGCGATCCGGGTGGACCGCCTAATCCTGCCGCCGCCCGGGAACCGCACCCGACCAATCATGCGCGCGGCAGGAGCGGGGGAACCAGGTGAAACGCCGTCCGGGATCTTTCCGGAACGGCTCGGGGTGAAGCCGTACCCGTACGGCCGGACATCTCCAGTCCGAACCCGACAGCTCACCTCGCAGGCGCCGGAGAGGAATTCGCCATGCCCGGAAAGGGTAAGCACCGCCGTCCGAAGTCCCGTTCCATATCCCGCGGGCTCGCCTTCG
>NZ_JZWV01000253.1 GCF_000966975.1 Streptomyces katrae
GCTCGGGCCGGCCTCGGTGGTGATCGCCAACGCGGGGATCGCCGTCGCGGGCCCGTTCGCCACGTGCGAGGCATCGCTGTTCGACCGGGTGGTCGAGGTCAACCTGATCGGGAGCGCGAACACCGCCCGCGTCTTCCTGCTCCAACTCACCCGCACCGGTGGGTACTTCCTCCAGGTGGCGTCCACCGCCGCGTTCGGTTCGGCGCCGCTGATGAGCGCCTATTGCGCGTCGAAGGCGGGAGTGGAGTCGTTCGCCCAGGCCCTCCGTACCGAGGTGCGTCCGGCGGGCGTGGGGGTGGGCATCGCGTACCTGCACTGGACCGGCACCGACATGATCGCGGGCCTCGACGACCATCCGGTGCTGCGAACCCTGCGTTCTCATCAGCCCGCGCCCGCCCGCCGCGTGCACAGTCCCGAGCGGGTCGCCGAATGGCTGGTGCGCGGGGTGGAGCGGCGCGCGGTCAGCGTCTACGCCCCACCGTGGCTGCGTCTGGTGCAGCCGCTGCGTCCGGTGCTGC
>NZ_JZWV01000262.1 GCF_000966975.1 Streptomyces katrae
ATCGGCTACTGCCCGCAGGAGACCGTGGTCAACCCCTTGCTCAGCGTCTCGCAGCACCTCGAACTGTTCCGGACCGCCCACGGGCTGCCCGACACCGGACACGCCCAGGACCTGCTGGGCGCGCTGGGCTGCCCCGACGCGATGGAGCAGCAGGTGGGAACGCTCTCGGGTGGCACCCGCCAGAAGCTGAACCTGGTGCTCGCCCTGATGAACCGGCCCACGCTCCTGGTCCTCGACGAGCCGTACCAAGGGTTCGACTGGGACACGCACCGGCGCTTCTGGCACCTGGCCCGGCGGTTCCGCGACGGGCGCCGGGCAGCGCGAGCAGGGCGAGCGGCGTCTCGCGTACGAGGTCCTCCCCGGCGCCGCGCCGCTCGTCCTGCGGAACGAGTCATACGGCCCGCTGTAATCTCGCAGCGCATGCGGAAAGCCACGCGGGCACGCGCGACAGAATCCCCCACCACCACGACGGAATTGCGAGGGGAAGACCGACGTGAGCACCGAGAAGTCAGCGGACGATCCGCAGCAGGTCTGGGACGTCGTCGTGGTCGGAGCCGGCCCCGCCGGAGCCTCCGCGGCCCACGCGGCCGCCGCCGCGGGACGCCACGTACTGATCCTGGAGAAAGCACGACTGCCGCGGTACAAGACGTGCGGCGGCGGCATCATCGGCCTCTCGCGAGACGCGCTGCCGCCGGGCTTCGAGCTGAGACTGCGAGACCGGGTGCACGCGGTCACGTTCACACGGAACGGCAGGTTTCCCCGCACGCGCCGCTCCCGTAAGACGCTGTTCGGGCTCGTCAACCGGTCGGAGTTCGACCAGCAACTGGTGGAGCACGCCCGGCAGGCCGGCGCCGAGGTACGCACCGGAGCCGCCGTCGCGCGTGTGGAACAGCACCAGCCGGACGAGGGCACGGCCCAGCTCGTCCTCCAGGGCGGCGAGACCGTCCTGGCGCGCGCGATCGTGGGCGCCGACGGCAGCGCGGGCCGCGTGGGAGCGCACGTCGGAGTGACACTGGACCAGGTGGACCTGGGCCTCGAGGCGGAAATTCCCGTGCCGGCGAAGGTCGCTGCCCACTGGGCGGGCCGGGTGCTCATCGACTGGGGTCCCCTGCCGGGCAGCTACGGCTGGGTGTTCCCCAAAGGCGACACGCTCACCGTCGGCGTCATCTCCAGGCGCGGCGAAGGCGCGGCCACGAAACAGTACTTCGAGGACTTCGTGGTCCGGCTCGGCCTCGCGGACTACGAGCCCAGCATCTCCTCCGGCCACCTGACGCGTTGCCGCAGCGACGACTCCCCGCTGTTCCGCAGCCGGGTCCTGGTGTGCGGTGACGCGGCCGGCCTGCTCGAACCGTGGACCCGCGAAGGCATCTCCTTCGCCTTGCGCTCGGGCCGCCTCGCGGGAGAGCGGGCGGCGCGCATCGCGCAGGCCCGCGACACGGCGGACGTCCACCGCCAGGCACTGGACTACGCGAACGCCGTCACGACGGGCCTCGGCGCGGAGATGACCGTGGGACGGCGCGTCTTCGACTTCCTTCAGCGGCACACCGGCCTGTCGTACATGGCGGTCACCCGCATCCGCCCCGTATGGAACCTGCTGGCGAAGACCACCCGGGGCTCGACGCCGCTGTCCGAGGCCCTGCACGCGCATCCGGCAGGCCGCGCGCTGAGACTCGACCGCTGACCCGGCATGCGCCTGGCTGCCTGTGCCCGGGCAGGACTGATCACGGTGAAGTGGCCGCCCGTCGGGCCTGGGGGCGTAACGTGACGGCCTGGGTGGGGCGCCCAGCGGCTGTGCGGGATGGTGCGGGCCGGCCGTCTTCGAGGCGGTGGTGGCGGCCGTGCGGGACACCTGCGCGATGCCGGCCGAGGGCCACACGGCGGCCGGCCCCGTCTCGGGGGCGACCCTGATCGTCTCGCCGCGGGTTGCGACGCACTCGCCGCCGTCACCGTCACTACCCTGATTTCAGGGTGTGGTTCGGGTGCCGTCGAGCCGATTCACGCGCGCTACGTTCTCCCGGTCTTCGGCGTCCGTGCTCGCACCGGCGGCGAACCAGGCGTCGAGGATCTCCTTGAGTAGCGGTTCCGAGGTCAGGCGCAGGCTGAGCGCGAGCACGTTGGCGTCATTCCAGCGGCGCGCGCCGTCCGCCGTGTAGGCGTCCGTGCACAGGGCCGCGCGTACGCCGGGAACCTTGTTCGCGGCGATCGAGGCGCCCGTACCGGTCCAGCAGCACACGACGGCCTGGTCGGCGTTCCCGGCGGCGACCTCGCGGGCTGCCGCCTCCGAGCAGGCCGCCCACTGCGGATCGTCGCCAGGTCTCAGTGCCCCGTACGGCACCACGTCGTGTCCGCGGTCGCGCAGCTGCCCGAGGAGTGCGCGAGCCACGGGCTCGTCCATGTCCGAGGAAACGGAGATCCGCATGACCCGAGGGTAACCGGCTGTGGAACGGACGGCGGTCTGCCTCGTTCACGGTTTCCCCACCTTCGGCAGCCGAGAATGACCTCGCGTCCCGAGGACGCCGGACCTTGACCAGGCCAGACCGTTGCACCGTTTGGCGGAGCGGAGAATCGGTTTCCCCGCCCAGGCTGGGTGAAGCCCTGCGAGTGGGCTGCGCGCGGAAGGGCGGATGACAGCAGCCTTGGCGGCGCGAGGGCGCGCGAACCACCCGCCCCGCTGAGGAAGGAGATCCCCACCATGAAGACGTTCACGCGTCTTGTCGCCGTCGCCGCCGGTACGGCCGCGGCAGCACTCACCATCGTCCCTACGGCGCAGGCCGCGCCCGTTGCGTGGCCTGCCGCCGCCGGTTGCCGCTACTACTACACCAGCTACTTCACGGGCCCCAACGGCGAAAAGACCGGCAGCGGTGAGTACGCCGAGGGCGACCACGACCCCGAGGGCCGCATCTGTCGCAACGGCTGGTGGGTGTCCCCGTACGAACTGGAAGACCCGGGGGCAGCCATCCGCTGACTTGCTGGTTGTGCGGGGGCCGCTCCGGCGGCCCGCCGCCTGCTCCACGACCGGTGACAACAAGCCGGCTGGGGTGGTTCAGCGTAGCCAAGCGGCGCAGGCACATGGGACCGCAGGCCAGTTCGAGCAGGCCCTGATGGAGATCGGCGCGTCGCGCCTTCAGCCCGGGCCCATCCGCGTGTCGCATGCCAACGGCCTAGCGTGCAGATGACCATCTGTCAGCTGTATCAACTAGGCCGTGGCTGGTCGGCCGTCCGGGGAAGGTGCGGGCAGCCATCCAGATGGTGAGGTCGCGGGCGATGTCGTTGATGCTGGTCGCCGTAGTGACCTCGTGCTCGTTGCGGGTGGCGTCGCGCTGGACGACCTCGTAGCCGCCCTCGTCCAGGACGGCCACCGAGGCGAACCAGTCGGGGTCGTCCTCGTCGGGCTGGATGACGACGAAGGTGTTGTCGGAGTCGTTGAGATCGCTGATAAGCATGAACAGCGCGTCCTCGGACGGGTCGTCGACGCGGTCGCCGCTCTCGCTGTCGGCGCCGTAGTAACGAGCACCCATCGACGGCCTCTCCCCTCGCCCTGCTCAACCTGGTCGCGGTCAGCATGGCACGGGAGAGTGACAACGCCGGCAGGTCACAACCATTCGCCGACCGACGCGACCAGCACGGTGGCCTCGAAGCGGACCGCGAGCTTGTCGAACCGCATGGCCACCGCTCGGTTGCGCTTGAGCCGGTTGAGTCCGCACTCCACCGCATGACGGGCCTTGTCGTCCTCGCGGTCGAAGGCCGGGGGCCGCCCGCCGGCCTTCCCGCGTCGCTTGCGATTGCGCGCCTGGTCGGCAGGCTCCGGGTCGTGCACCGGATCCCGCGTTTGCGCAGGTAGGCCCGGTTGGCCTGGGAGGAGTAGGCCTTGTCGCCCCGCACCCCCAGCGGACGGACACGAGGACGGCCGGGGCCGATGCGAGGAACGCGTATGCCTTCCAGGACAGCGGTGAACTGCGGGCCGTCACCCCTCTGCCCCGCGGTGACCAGCACAGACAGTGGACGCTGCCCTTGCTCGCAAGCCAGGTGGATCTTCGTCGTGAAGCCGCCCCGGGGCCGGCCAAGACCATGGTCGTCGGATTCGGTGCGGGTTCAGGGAGCACCCGTCCGCACCCGCCACCGGATCCCGTCGATCAGCCTCCGTCGGCCAGCCGGCCGCCTGCCCAGCACCGCCACCGGCAGCAACGGCCCCAGTACGGTCCACTGATCTGCGCGGTCAGCCGGGCCGGTCGTCGTGACGCAGCAGGGACCTGCTCACCTCCAAAGATCGGCGGCCCTCCCGGTGCATCCGCTCGTGCCGTGCTTCGGACCCGTCGCACGCCGTTACCCTGCCGCACGGCGCACGGGGGCGCATGCTCCATCGGGGGGAGCGTGTTGGGCGCCTGGGGCATGCGCAGTGAGCCGTCGCGTGCGCCGTGTGTGCCCGGAGCGCATCCACCAGGAGTGCGCCGTCTGTTCTCCTTTCGCGCCGTCCGGGCAGGGTTCGGGCGCCGGGAACCGCCGTGGGTCCGGTGCCCTGCGAGCGCTGGAGGTGGCACATGACGGGCCTGCCCGGGGTGTCCGCCCCGTCGGCTGTCGAGCTGTTCCACGCTTTCGCTCTGATCCACGACGATCTGATGGACCGCTCCGCCACCCGTCGTGCCCGGCCCACCATGCAGCACGTCCTGACAGCCCGCCATCAGGCAGGCCGCACCCGCGCCGCGGCCGACCAGCTCGGCGGCGCGGCCGCGCTGCTGGCGGGGGACGTGGCGTTGGCCTGCTCGGCCGAGCTCCTGCACACGGCCGGGCTCACCCACCCCCAGCTCACCATGGCCCTGCGGCGTACGGACGCGATGCGCACGCAGGTGATGTACGGCCAGTACCTCGACCTCCTCTCCACGGGCCGTCCCGGCCCGGACACGGCCGTCCCCTGGAAGGTCATCCGCTGCAAGACGGCCGGATACACCTTCGTCCACCCCCTCCTGCTGGGCGCCGAACTCGCCGGTGCGGGTCCGGCCCTGACCGCCGCACTGGCCGAGTACGGCTGGGCGGCAGGGGAGGCGTTCCAGCTCAGCGACGACCGGCTGGGCTCCTGGCCGCGCTCGCCTACCAGCGGGCCGCACTCGACCGGCACCTGGGCGACGCGGGCCTCGACGAGGAAGACGCCTGCCGCCTACGGGAGGTCCTGACCGCCACCGGTGCGCACGACGCGGTCCGGCGGACGGTCCGAGAACGCTGCCGCGCGGCGGTACGAGCCCTGGAAGGCGCGCCCCTGCCGGGAGCCGTACGGCGTGCTCTGACCGACCTCGCCGCTGCCCTGGCCTCCCGCACCACCTGACCCGGCCCGCGCCACTGTGCCGCGCGCCCCCGTGCCACCCCGACCGCCAGGGAGACAGCCCTCATGACCTCATCCGCCCCCCACTCCCCGCCCCGCACCCGGTACCCCCGCCAAGACGCGGTACCCGCACCGGACACCTACCGCACCCGTACCGCGGGGATACGGCTGTGGGACGGAACCCTTCTCAGCGAGGTGGTGACCCCGCGCCACGACCTGGCCGCACGACCGCGCCCGTTCCCCGTGCAGCGCAACTACTTCCACACCGCTGCCCTCGAGGCCGGCGCCCGGTGGCTGCGCGAGACGGTCCCCCTGGAGCGGGACGAGTACGAACGGCTCCTGACGGAGGACGTGGGGGGCTTCGTCTCCTGGGTCTACCCGGACGCACAGCCGGCCCGGCTGCGCACGCTGATCGACTTCCACCACTGGGCCGTCTGGCTGGACGACGTCATGGACCGCAGAACCACCCTCGAAACCAGTCTGGAAGCGTGCTCCGTGCTGGAGTCGCTGGGAACCGTCGAACTCGCGCCGTTCGACGACTTCTTCGCCCGCATGCGCGGCCAAGGCCTGCACGAGGGCCACGCGGGCCGGTTCCTGACCGCGATGCGCGCCTACGGGGCGTCCTCCCGCACCGAGGTCCACGCCCGCGACGACCACACCTGCGGCTACACCACCATCCCCGGCTACATCGCCAACCGACGGCGCTCGGCGGCGATGCCCGTCTACTTCGCGCTCATCGCCTGGATATCCGGCGTCGAGCTCCCCACCCACGTATACGGCCACCCGCTGGTCGTCCAGCTCGAAAACGCCTGCTCCGACTACGCCCTCCTCTACAACGACGCCGGCTCCTTCACCAAGGAGTACCTCGCGGGACGCACCGGGGGCACCTTCGTGCGTCTGCTCTCCCACGAGCTCCAACTGCCGGTGCAGGACACCCTGTACGAGATAGCCGACATGGCCGCCGCAGCAGCGGACGACCTCGAAGCCGCCAGCGACCTCATCGACACCAGCGACCTTCCCGCCGCCCACCGCGAACACGTCCACCGCTACGCCGACGGACTGCGGAAGTTCACCGGCGGCGTCAACCACTGGAGCAACCACACCATCCGATACGCGATCGGCCAGCCCATGACCGATACCGCCCCCACCTCCAGAACCGGCGACCGCCACCACTTGCGCACCGGCCGCGCAAAGTGACCCAGCCGCGCTTCCCGTTGTCCCTCTTCTCACCCGTGAGGTGGTGATCGCGTCATGCCCGTGACCGAGCTGTGGCCGTCCCGGACCGCGCACCAAGTGGAGACCGCGCTTGCCGCCGCGGCCAAGGAGCTGTCCGCCCTCGACGCCCGCGTCGAGCACTACCGGGTGCCCCGCGGCGGGTACGCGGCGTGGACCGGCGACACCGCCTCGGAGGTGTTCAGTCTCGAGGCGAGGATCGGGCCGGCCCACCACAGGCCCGGCATCTCGATGTGGGCGGTCTTCCAGGTCTTCGACCCCCGCCGGCCCAACCTGGCCCTCGTACGGATGCTGGAACGCCACGACGCGGACGGCGCACCGGTCCAGGACGTGCGCCGCCCCTCCTACACCCTCGAACTGGACCTGAGGCTGTGCCGGGTGTTCATGCCCGCCTGCAACCGCGCCCTCAACCACCTCGACCCCACCGGGCGCGGCCACAGCCAGCACGTGGACTGCTACCACGGCCGTGTCCCGCCCAGCCACTTGCTGACCGCCCCGGTGGTCGCCGTCGACCTGTTCCGCCGCTTCCGGCGCGACGGCCAGAAGGCCATCATCCTGGCCGACTTCAACGACCCCCTGGCCGTGCCGACCGTCAGCATCGTCAAGCACCTCCTGGTGCGCCAGGGCGGCCACCTCATTCCCCGCACCCGCAAGCCCTCCGCGGCCAGGGTGCTGCTGCGCCGCCCGGACGGCAGCATCCAGCAGCTCGCGGGGATGTCCACGGCCGCGGACGAAGGCATCGCCATCGCCCGCCGCCTACTGGCCTGACCCGCACCCCACTCCGGCCCCCTTCCTCGAGGAAGCCTCGACCATGACGTCCAGCCGCAAGACCCTCGGCACATCCACCACCCCGCACCCCGCCGCGTCCGCGTCCGTGTCCGCAGTCCGGCCCCGGCGCCCCGGTCCGCCGGCCCTGCCGTTCATCGGGCACGCCTGGCCCCTGATGCGCTCACCCCTGCGCTTCGTGTCCGAGCTGGCCTCCTACGGCGACGTCGTCCCCGTCCGGCTGGGACCCCTGCCCGTCGAGGCCATCACCCATCCCGACCTGGTCCACCAGGTCCTGGTCACCCAGGCCCGCCACTTCGTGCGCGGCCGTCTGTTCGAGAAAGCCGGCCGGATCGGCGGCGAGCAGGGCCTGGTCGTCACCTCCGGCACCACCCACCTCAAAGACCGTCGCGCCCTGCAGCCCCACTTCCGCCGCGAGCACATCACCGGCTTCGCCGAGGGCATCCGCCAGGCCACGGAAGAGGCCACCGCCCACTGGAAGCCCGGCCAGATCGTCCACGTCGACCGGATGGCCACCGAGATCGCCCTGGCCTCCCTGGTCCGAAGCCTGCTCGGGGACCGCCCCTCGAAGGAGCTGACGGGCGTCTTCCACCAGCACCTGCCCACCCTCTCCAAGGGCCTGATGACCCGGGCCGTCCTGCCCGAATGGTGCGCACGCCTGCCCCTGCCCGCCCACCGCGCCTTCCAGCGCGCCATCGACACCACCCGCGCCGCCGTCGAGGAAGCCATCACCGCCTCCCGCCGCCCCGGAGCCGACCAGACCGGTCTCCTCGACATCCTCACGGCCCAACGCGACGACGACGGCCGCCCCCTCGACGGCGCCCCCGCCACCCCGGCCAACATCACCGCCCTCACCTACACCGGCCGCGTCATCACCGAGACCCTGCGCCGCTACGCGATGTGGCTGGCCATGCGCCGCACCACCGGCCCCGTCACCCTCGGCGAACACACCCTGCCCGTCGGCACCGAGGTCGTCTACTCCGCCTACGCCCTGCACCACGACCCGCGCTGGTTCCCCCACCCGTACCGCTTCGACCCCGACCGCTGGCTCCCCGAAACCGCCCACGCCCTGCCCAAGGGCGCCTACATCCCCTTCGGCTCCGGCGTCCACAAATGCATCGGCGACTCCCTCGCCCTCATGGAGATCACCATCGCCCTGGCCACCATCTGCCGCCACTGGCACGTGACCCCCCTGCCCGGCCGCCCGGTCAGGGAAGTCGCACGGGCCGACGTCCACCCCGACCACCTCCCCATGATCGCCACCCCCCGCACCCCCACCCCGTGAACACGCACCTCTCAGCCCGCAGGCCGCACCGAAAGGAAGAACGATGGGGCAGCCCACCATCCCCACCGCACCCGGAGCCCTCCCCCTCCTGGGGCACCTCATCCCCCTGATGCGGGACCCGCTGGCCTTCATGCGTTCCCTGCCCGGCCACGGGGACCTGGTCCGCATCCGACTGGGCCCCCTCTCCGTGGTCATGGCGTGCGACCCCGCCGCCATCCGCCAGGTCCTGCGCGACGACCACACCTTCGACAAGGGCGGCTTCTTCTACGAGCGGGCCGCCGAAGTCGGCGGACAGGGACTGGTCACCTGCCCCCACACTCTGCACCGCACCCAGCGCCGCATGTGCCAGCCGGCCTTCCGCACGGCCCGCCTCCCCGACCACACCACCGCCATGACCGCCCAGGCCGACACCGCCTCCAGCGGATGGCACGAGGGCCAGACCATCGACGTACCCGAGGAAATGATGGCCCTCGCCGTCCGCAACCTGACCGCCACCATGTTCTCCGACGAACTCCCGCCCCAGACCCTGCAGCACATGCCCCACGACGTCGACGCCATCGTCGCCGGCTTCTTCGGCCGCCTGATCATGCCCGGCGCCCTCAGCCGCCTGCCCTTACCGGCCACCCGCCGCTACGAACAGGCCCTCACCCGGCTGCGCACCACCCTCGCCGCCGTCATCACCGACCGCCGCGCCCACCCCGGCGACCAGGACGACCTGCTGTCCCGACTCCTCACCCGCGACCCCCACCACCCCGCCACAGCCCTGACCGACGAGGAGATCACCGACCAGTTCATCACCTTCTTCATCGCCGGCGCGGAAACCGTCGCCTCCACCCTGTCCTGGGCCCTGGACCTGCTGACCCGGCACCCGGACACCCTGCGAGACCTCCGCACCGAAATCGACACCGCCCTCGCCGGCCGGCCCGTCACCTACGACGACTTCCCCCGCCTGCCCCTGACCGGCCGAGTGATCACCGAAACGCTCCGCCTCTACCCGGCCGGATGGATCTACACCCGCACCGCCACCACGGACACCACCCTGGCGGGCACACCCATCCCGGCCGGCACCACCCTCGCCTACAGCCCCTACCTCCTCCACCACAACCCCGCCGTCCACCCCGACCCCGAACGCTTCGACCCCGACCGCTGGCTGCCCGAACGAGCCAAAGCCACCTCCCGCGACCACTACATCCCCTTCGGCGGCGGCCCCCGCAAATGCATCGGCGACCAGTTCGCCCTCACCGAAGCCACCACCACCCTGGCCACCATCGTCCAGAACTGGCACCTCCACCCCCTCACCCACTGCCCCGTTCGCACCCAGCGCGCAACCCCCGTCCACCCCCGCGACCTCCGCCTGCGCCTGAACCGCCGCACGCCCACAACGCAGACGTCGCCACCCAGCCACGGGACCGGCCCGGCCTGACCGTCAGGGTGGTCAAGGGCAGGAGTCGATGCGGACCGAGACGGTCATACTGCCGTTGCCGGCGCGCTGCCCACCGCGACGCTCCCGAAACGCCGCACCCGGGGGAATCTGTTCCCGCCGTCAGAGAGTTTGCCCGACTCCGGCGGGAGAGTTTTTTCGAGCCGCAGACGAGGGCGATATCTCATGCACACGAACAGTCGCGGCGTGCTACTGTCGATCTCGGTTGCAGTTTTGGTACCCAAAAATTCAAGTGCCCCAGTGGGCTTGGCCGCACTTGAGCGCTTCATATTTCCGGTCATTTTCCGGCGGGGCATCATGGCGGCGACACGGCGTCCGTGCGGTGCGGGCGCTGGTGTACTGCCCCAAAAGGAGATATGGCATGGCATCTGTGAGGGCCCCAGCTGCACACATCTCCCGCGGTGAGGTCGCTTGCGGGACGAAGCATTCAGGGTGACAGTCCGCTCGGCGCTTCACCCTCTCAAGTTTTCTTGATTTCGCGTCAGAATGACGCCACCCCATCTCAGCGCAGGCGCCCGTACCGAATCTCGGTAGGCCAGTGAGGCCAGAGTCGCTTTCGCATTCCATTCGGTCCGTTCTTGTGATTCCCGGTGTTGCGTTTCCGCTGCGGGAATTCCTTGATATGAGCCGCATCGAGGAAGGTTCTCCATGAACCGCACACGTACGAACGGCCGTTCCTCTCTCACCCGTAACCGCACTGGCGGTCCCGTATTCCGGACCGCCGCCGGTTCGGAGCAGGGCAGCCGTTTCGGCGCGTCGGCCCCGAGCCGCTCGGGCGGCTACGGCCGCCGGCCCGCCGCGGTACAGGGCGAGTTCGCCCTGCCGAAGACCATCACTCCCGCGCTGCCCGCCGCCGAGGCCTTCGCCGACCTCGCCATGCCGGGCGAGCTGTCAGCCGCCCTCACCGCACAGGGCCTGACCGTTCCCTTCCCGATCCAGGGTGCGACCCTGCCCAACACCCTTGCGGGCCGCGACGTGCTCGGCCGCGGACGCACCGGCTCCGGCAAGACACTCGCCTTCGGCCTCGCCCTGCTGGCCCGCACCGCCGGGGAACGCGCCGAACCCCGCCAGCCATTGGCCCTCGTCCTCGTCCCCACCCGCGAGCTGGCCCAGCAGGTGACCGACGCCCTCACGCCGTACGCCCGCGCCGTCAAGCTGCGCCTGACCACCGTCGTCGGAGGCATGTCGATCGGCAGGCAGGCCGGAGCGCTGCGCGCAGGCACGGAGGTCGTCGTGGCCACGCCCGGCCGGTTGATGGACCTCATCGACCGTGGTGAATGCCGGCTGAACCAGGTCGCGGTCACCGTCCTCGACGAGGCCGACCAGATGGCCGACATGGGCTTCATGCCGCAGGTGACCGCCCTCCTGGACCAAGTGCGTCCCGAGGGGCAGCGGATGCTGTTCTCCGCCACCTTGGACCGCAACGTCGACCTGCTGGTCCGCCGCTACCTCACCGACCCGGTCGTCCACTCGGTGGACCCCTCGGCCGGTGCGGTGACGACGATGGAGCACCACGTGCTGCACGTCCACAGTGCCGACAAGCAGCGGACGACGACGGAGATCGCGGCGCGCGAGGGCCGGGTGATGATGTTCCTGGACACCAAGCACGCCGTCGACCGGCTGACCGAGGACCTGCTCAACAGCGGTGTACGGGCCGCCGCCCTGCACGGTGGGAAGTCGCAGTCCCAGCGCACCCGCACCCTCGCCCAGTTCAAGACCGGACACGTGACCGTGCTGGTCGCGACGAACGTGGCGGCGCGCGGCATCCACGTCGACAACCTCGACCTCGTCGTCAACGTCGACCCGCCCACCGACCCCAAGGACTACCTCCACCGCGGCGGCCGCACCGCGCGCGCCGGCGAGTCCGGCAGCGTCGTCACCCTGGTCACCCCCAACCAGCGCGGCGGCATGACCCGCCTCATGCGGGCCGCCGGCATCACCCCGCAGACCACCCAGGTCCGCTCTGGCGAAGAGGCCCTGAACCGCATCACCGGTTCGCAGGCACCCTCCGGCGTCCCCGTGGTCATCACCGCACCGGTCCTCGAACGCGCCGCGCGCGTCGCGGCCTCCCGTGGCAGGCGACGGCCCGCCGCGACGGTCCGGCGCGTGGACGTGCGGCAGTCCGCCTTCGACGCGGCGGTCTGAGAAGCACGTGATCAGGAAACTGACCCATCTCTGCAGGAGGCACCTTTTGACGCTGGTCCAGATGCAGCCCCACTCGGCGAACGCCAACCCCGAACACCGGACGGTGGACGACGCGATGGAGGCGGCCCGTCCACAGGTGTGTGATGACATGACGGTCGAGGTGGCCCTGGCCGTCATGGCCAGTGCCCGCGTGGGTCATCTGCTGGTCTGCGAGGAAGACGGCCTGTGCACCGGGCTGGTCACCCAGGCCGGGCTCGCCACCTTCCGCGACAGCGCGGCGTACACGGACCAGG
>NZ_JZWV01000263.1 GCF_000966975.1 Streptomyces katrae
ATTCGTGACCACGATGGCCGAAGCCGAGCACGCGACGCGCCACCGCAGGCTCGACGTTTTGCCGGTCGTCGATGACCACGGCGGCGCTCCGGGCGTCCTCGCGCTTGCCCGCTGAACCGCTTCACCGCGATGCTCGGCATCCCGGTGACCGTCTGACGGACAGCACCGGCGCAAGCCGACACCCGAACAGCGAAGAGGCCCGACCGGCAAGTGCGCCGGTCGGGCCTGGCAGGCCCCGGGGCGGAGCGCCCTGGTCAGAGGTTGGTGTCGGGGATCCAGGAGCCGTGGATGCCGGCGGTGACGCGGCGCGGGAGGTGGACGGTGGCGATCGTGTCGAGGCCGGCGGCGTCCAGGACCAGCAGCTGGGAGGCGTCCTGCTTGAGGTCGGAGATGACGGTGAGGAGGTAGCCGTCGTCCTCGCGGCTGGCGCCGGCGGCGGGGACGAACACCGCCTCGCTGGGCAGTCGGGCGTCGCCGGCCTGGTGGATGCGGCGCCCGCCGGTGGCGCGGTCGTACTTGACGACGCCGTAGCCGCCGAAGCCGTGCTGGTCAGGGAAGGAGACGGCGTACTGGTAGCGGTTCTCGACGCCGAGGAAGTCCTCATTGAGGGTGGGGAACTCGATGGCGAGGTCGTCGATGACCCGCTCGTCCACCCGTCCCGTCGTCAGGTCGACGGTCCAGCGGCGGTTGTAGGAGCGGGTGTTGGGTTCGCTGCCGCGGCCGGGGGCGCCGACCCACCAGTTCCAGGAGAGCTGGAAGCCCTCGCGGTCGACGGTGGGGCCCTCCAGCACGATGCGGCCGTGGGTGTCCTCGTAGGCGTTGGCGACGTGCAGCATGTTGCCGGGCTCGATCGGGAACCAGCGGATCGCGGCGGTGCCCTGCGCCCCGCGCGGCATGACGCCGATCCGGGCGGGCTGCTCGTCCTGCCAGGAGTAGGGGATACCGGAGTGCTCGGTGGGGTCGAAGGTGACGGTGCCCTCCACGAAGACCACATGGTTGCGGGTGAGGGCGAAGTCGTGCTTGAGCGCGGCGCCGGCGCCGGGGACCTCGGCGCTGTGGGTGATGTGCCCGTCCGCGTCGGCGACGTAGTACACCAGGTACGGAGGGAAGGGCGAGGAGCCGAAGAAGTGCAGCTCGCCGGTGACAGGGTCGCTCTTGGGGTGCGCGGTCATCGCGCTGTGCAGTTTGCCGTCGAAGTCGTAGGGGCCGACGGTCTCGAGGTCGGGGGTGAGTTGAAAGGGGAAGTTGGCCTCGCACAGGGCGAGCAGGCGGCCGGCGTGTTCGATGACGTGGGTGCCGGCGGTGGAGGCGGTCAGGTCCGGGCCGTGCTCGGTCATGTAGGGGGCGCCGTCCAGCGCGGGGGTCTGTATCCAGCGGTTGCGGTACCACTCGGCGCGGCCCTCGCGCAGCCGGATGCCGTGCACCATGCCGCTGCCCTTGAACCAGTGGGTGGGGGTGACGCCGGGCTTGGGGTTGTGGCTGTTGCGGATCAGGCGTCCGGTCAGTTCCGGCGGGAGGGTGCCGTCGACGGTCAGGTCGGTGGCGGTCAGTTCGTCGGCGACGGGCTCGTAGTGGCCGGTCAGGTAGGGCTTGGCGGTCATGTTCGCGGTCCTCGGGTCTCTTGGGTTCGGTGAGGGGCGGAGGGAGGGGAGGTCAGGAGGGCTTCTCGGCGCGGTTCTTGAGGCAGGTGAGCCAGTCCTCCAGGGAGGTGCGCAGGGCGGCGGCGAGCCGGTCGGTGGCGGCGTCGACGGGCGCGCCGCTCCAGGACTCCTCGGTGCGGACGGTGACCCGGTCGCCGACCTGCTCGAAGGTCCACACGTGGACGCCGTCGATGCCGCTCGCGGGGCCGCCCCAGACGATCCGGGCGCCGGGCACCAGTTCGCGGACGGTGGAGGTGATCTCAAGTCCGTGGGTGCGCCAGGTGAACGAGGCCCCCTCGGCGAGCGGGCCCTGCAGGCGGGCCTGGTCGATGTCGGGGTTCCAGACCGGCCAGTCGTCGATGCCGGTGTGCAGGGCCCAGACGCGCTCCAGCGGGGCGTTGATCTCCGTGGACAGGCGGACGATGACGGGCGCGGTCTCGTCGATGGTGAGCACGGCAGTTCCTTTCGATGCAGGATGGGGAGGGAGGGAAGGGGCGTCGGGTGGTCAGGGTCGGGCCGGGGAGGCGGGCTCCGGGGCGGGCGCGTGGTGCGGCCGGTCGGCTGCGGGCGTGCGGCGCACCAGCAGGACGGCGAGCAGCGCGGTGGCGGCCAGGACGGCGGAGCCCAGGGCGAAAGCGGTGCGGTAGCCGGCGGCCAGTGCCTCCAGGGGCGGTTGGTGGCGGGCTGCGCTGCTGGTGACGGATCCGGCGACGGTGGTCAGGACGGCGAGTCCGACGGCGCCGCCGACCTGCCGGGTGGTGTTGGCCAGGCCGCCCGCCAGGCCCGTGTCCGGTCCGGCGACGCCGGCCACGGACAGGCTGGTGAGCTGGACGAAGGCGACGCCCAGGCCGAGTCCGACCAGGACGCTCGGGCCGAGCACGTCGGCGGGGAAGGTGCCGTCCGTGCCGATGCGGGACAGCCACAGCATCCCGGCCGCCTCGGTCAGCAGTGCTGCGACCAGTGCGGTGCGGGCGCCGACCCGGCGGGCCAGGGTGGGGGCGAGGGTCGCGCCGAGCATGTTCGCGACAGCGAGGGGGAGTTGGCCCAGGCCGGTGGTCAGCGGGTCCTCGCCGAGGACCTGCTGCTGGTAGAGAGGCAGGAAGAAGAACAGGGCGATCCACACGGAGCCGAACAGTCCGGTCAGCAGGTTGCCGACCGTCACGTCGCGGGCGGCGAACAGCCGCGGCGGCACCAGTGGGGCGGCGCTGGTGCACTCGATCCGCCAGAACGTCACGGCGAGCACGGCGGCGGCGCCGAACGCGGCCGGCACCCAGGGGTCCGTCCAGCCCGAGCGGCGGGCCGTGGTCAGAGCCCACACCAGGGCGGTCAGGGCGAGGGCGCTGGTGGCTGTCCCGGCCCAGTCGAACCCGACGCGTTCCGCCGGGCCCGCCGCGGGGACGTACGCGGCCGTCGCCGCGAGCACCGCGCAGCTGCCGATCGCCACCGTGTGGAAGATCCACGGCCAGCCCCATGCCTGGGTCAGCAGCCCGCCGAGCAGCACTCCTGCCGCCCCGCCCGCACCGGAGACCGCGCCCCAGACCGCCAGCGCCCGGCCGCGGGCCTGACCCGGGGGGTGCAGGCCCACCGCGAGGGCGAGGGATGCCGGTGCGACGGCCGCCGCCCCGGCTCCCTGGACGGCCCGCGCGGCGATCAGGACGCCGGGCGAAGTCGCCAGCGCGGCGACGGCGGAGGCGGCCGCGAAGGCGGCGAGACCGGTGAGCAGAACGCGGC
>NZ_JZWV01000264.1 GCF_000966975.1 Streptomyces katrae
CGCAGAACGCGGCGCCGTCCCAGCAGGTCGGCGGCCCGACCACCGGCCGGCAGCAGCGCCCCGAACGCCAGGCCGTAGGCGTTGACGACCCAGGTGATGGCGGAGTCGGAGAGACCGACGCCGTCACGGATCTGCGGCAGGGCGACGTTCACGATCGAGGTGGCGAGCATGACGGTGAACTGGGCGGCGGCCAGCACCGCAAGGACGGTGCCACGGCGCGGACTGGGCATGGGAACTCCGGGAACGGGGCGGTGGGAAGCGGGCCGGTGGGAGGGGAACGGCGCGGTGGGCGTCAGCGCGCGGCGCGCTCGGAGGCGGACTTCAGGTGCAGCAGCCACTGCGCGAGGGAGCGGTCCAGTGCCTGGGCGACGGCGGCCGCATCGGCCCGTACGGGCTCACCGTCCCAGGACTCCTCGGTGACGACGAGGGTGGCCCCGGACGAAGGTGTGAACGTCCATCGGTGGACGGCGGTGATGCCCTGAGAGCGGCCGCCCCAGAGAACGAGCCGGGGCGCGTCCACCGCGTACACGGTGGAGGTGATGTCCACGCCGCCGGTGCGCCAGTGGAACACCGCGCCCGGCCTCAGCGGGGTCAGGGCGCGGGCCTCGGCGATGTCCGGTTGCCAGGTCGGCCAGCCGGGCACGTACGTCAGCAGAGCCCAGACGGCGGGGGCCGGGGCCCTGATCGGCAGCTCACGGCGGGCGACGACCGGGGCGGCCCGGTCGATGCCCGAGGGCGTGTTCTTCATGCCCCCGAGTCTGGTCCGACCGCCCCGGTGCCCTCATCGGCGAAAGTCGCCTAGGCGGCTGCCTAAGTGAGCCGACCGGGGCTTAGGCGTTCCGGCCGAGCGCGTCGGAGAGCTGGCGGCGCGAGGTGACGCCGAGCTTGCGGAACACGCTGCGCAGGTGGGCGTCGATGGTGCGCGGGCTCAGGAACAGCCGGTCGGCGACCTCCCGCGAGGTCGCACCGGTCGCCACCAGGCGGGCGATGTTCAGCTCCTGACCGGTCAGCAGTTCCACCGCGCCGAGCTCGGCGGGCCGAGCCTGTTCACCGGTGGCTGCCAGCTCCAGCCGGGCCCGTTCGGCGAAGCCCTCCGCGCCCATCGTGGTGAACAGCCCGTGAGCGGTGCGCAGCGCCTCTCGGGCCTGCCCGCGGCGGCCGTCGCGGCGCAGCCACGCGCCCTGGTGCAGCAGGGCGCGGCCGTGCCACACCCGCAGGCCGGTGGCGTCCAACCGGGCCACCGCCTCGACGTGGAGGTCCTCCGGGTCGTCCGACAGCAGGGCGGCGAGGGCGGCGCGCACGCCCAGCGCCCAGTCGGTGCCCGCCGCCGACGCGTGCCGCGACAGCCGTGCGAACGCCTCCCGGGCGGTGTCCCGCTCGCCGCACCGGACGGCCGCCTCGATGAGTTCGGGCAGGGCGAGGGTGGAAATCCCCAGCTCGCCGTCGGCGACGGCCAGCCGGGCCGAGGCCAGGGCCGCCCGGTGGTCGGCGGTGCCGTTGGTGTGCAGGGCCGCCGCCGCGTGGACGGTCGCCGCCAGCATGCCTTTGCGCCGGGCGTGCGACTCGGCCAGCACCCGGTCGAACAGCGGCCGCGCCTCAGCGTCCACTCCGCGCACCGCGGCGGCGAACAGCCGGCCGTACCAGTGCGGCGGGACGCCGGTCGCTTCGGCTATGCCGTCGGCCTCGCTGTTCAGTGCCGCCGCCCCGAGCAGGTCGCCGCGCTGGGTGGCGGCCATCGCCCGCATCCACAGGCCCACCGGCAGGACCATCAGTGTCCCGCCGGTGCGCGCGGCGTCCACGGCTCGGCCGGCGAGCCGGTCCTCCAGGGCGATGTCCCACAGCTCGACGGCGAGCAGGGCGGCCAGCGAGAGCCGGCCCTCCCACAGCGGGTCGGTCACCTCGGACAGCAGTCCGTGCAGCACCGGCACCGTCGCGAGGTCGCCGTCGAGATAGCCGACGAGCGCGTCCAGCAGCCCGTCCGCACTCGAGCGTTCACCGGCCGGGGCGGGCGCCCGCCGGGCCGCCGCCAGGGCGTCCCGCGCCGCGGGCGAGGAACGGCCGACCACCAGGCCCGCCTGCAGGGCGTCCAGCAGGTGGACGCGGGCCCGGTCGGGGTCGAGGGCGGCCGCCGCCACCAGGTTGCCGACCGCGTCCGCCGCGCCGTCGCCGAAGAACGCCGCGCGGCCGCGCAGGAGTTGGGCCTGCACCCGCCCGGCGGTGTCGATCGGGCCGCCCTCGGCGGCCTCGACCAGCCTCACCGCGTTCTCGAACGCGCCGGCCGCCAGTGCGGCCCGGGCCGCGGCGAGACTGCGCTCGGCCCGCAGCCGCGGATCGGCCGTCAGGCCCGCGGCCTGCTCCAGGAACGCCGCCTCGGCAGCGGCGCCGCCCCGGCGCCGGGCCCGCTCCGCGCAGTGCAGCAGGTCGGTCGACGCCTCCTCGTCCGGCCGGGACAGGGACTGCGCGCGGTGCCACGCACGCCGGTCGGGCGCCGTCAGAGGGTCGGTGGCCTCCGCGAGCGCCCCGTGGACGCGGCGGCGCTCCGCGGGGGAGGCCGCGGTGTACACCGCCGAGCGCACCAGCGGATGCCGGAAGCGCGCCTGACCGCCCAGCTCGATCAGTCCGCTCGCCTCGGCCTCCGGCCCGGCCTGCGGCCCCACGCCCAGCAGGTCCGCCGCCCGCCACAGGAGCCCCGGATCCCCCAGCGGTTCGGCGGCCGCCACCAGCAGCAGGGTCCGGGCGTCCGGGGAGAGCAGGGAGACCTGCTGCTGGTAGCTCTGCTCGATCCGGTTGGCCGGGGAGACCGGCGTCGGCAGCCCGAAGCCGCCCGCCAACGCGGCGGGCCCGAGCCGACGCGGCAGCTCCAGCAGCGCCAGCGGATTGCCCCGCGCCTCGGCCAGAATCCGCTCCCGCACCTGGTCGTCCAAGGGGCCGAGCAGGCTGGACGCCAGCAGCCGACGCGCCACCTGGTCGGACAGCCGAGGCAGCGTCAGCACCGGCAGGCCTTCGAATTCCGCGACGAGGTGCGGGTCGCGCACCCCGAACACGAACGCCACCGACTCGTCCGCCACCCGCCGGGCCACGAACGCCAACACCTGCGCCGACGCCCGGTCCAGCCACTGCGCGTCGTCCACCACGCACACCACGGGCTGCTCACCCGCAGCATCCGACAGCAGCCCCAACAGGGCCAGGCCGACGGCGAAACGGCTCGGCGCACCCCCCTTGCCCAGCCCCAGCGCAACGGCCAGATCGTCCCGCTGTGCAGCGGGCAACTGTCCGATCCGCTCGTGCAGGGGCCAGGTCAACTGGTGCACGGCGGCGTACGCGAAGTCGGCCTCGAACTCCGCCCCGTTCACCCACAGCAGCCGCACACCCGACAGGCCGTCGGTGACGTGGCGCAGCAACGTCGTCTTGCCGATGCCCGCCTCACCGCGAACGACCGCCGCCCCGCCCCGGCCCGCCCGTACACCGGCCAACAGGTCGACGAGAGCGGTGCGTTCAGCGGGCGGTACGTACTCGGAGCCGGTCGCGGGAGCCACTCGGGAATCATGCCATGCCTTCTGACCTCGGGAGATACCCCCTCTTGTCCGACGGCGTGGGTGCCGGCACCGAGGCGCGTCGGCCCGTTCGCCGCGTCGGCAGGGCGTGCGGGGCAGGGCGCGGAGCCGCGCCACTCGATCAGCGGTCGGTCGTCCAGGTAGCTGTCGTCGGGGTCGAGGCCGGGCCGCCGCAGGAACTCGAAGATGTCGTCCGGGCCGAGGGCGCGGCCGAGGCCCTCATCATCGCGGTGGTTGTCCTCGCCGCGAGCGCCCACGACAACACGATCGGTAGGGAGACGGGCCCGTTATGGTGGCCGTCAAGCTGTCGCAGGACTCGCCGTGTCGCGCTGCGGGTCCTTGTCGTGTCCCCGTCCCGAGGTGCTCACGCAGCATGCGGTGGGGTCGGGCAGGGTGGTCCGGGGCGTTCCGGGGCCCGCCTGGAGCGCGACCGCGAGGTTGCGCAGCCCGGACTGTTTGCCGGGGGCGTCTTTGTCGTCGGGCAGCAGGCCGGTGGGGACGTTGGACAGGAGTATCCATCCGAGGAGCGCCTCGGCGGTGCGGACGTGCCCGCGGACGGTGGCCGGGTA
>NZ_JZWV01000265.1 GCF_000966975.1 Streptomyces katrae
CCTCGGCGGTGCGGACGTGCCCGCGGACGGTGGCCGGGTAGAGGTTGAGGCGTTGGGCGGTGGTGTCGACCCGGAAGTCCTCGTGGGCCCAGGTGCGGAGGGTCCGGGCGAGGGTATCGCTGCTGGTGGTGCGCTGGTCGGTGCGTTCCCGCCCGAGCGGGGCGAGCGCGGTGGCGGCCCAGTCGGTGACCGGTGGCTGCGCCAGGAGGTGGGCGAGGGTCGGCGTGGGATGGGCGAGGGTCGGCGTGGGATGGGGGGGCGGGGTCGGTGGCCGGGCCGTGCAGGGCGTGGATCTGCAGGGCGAGGGAGAGGGTGATGCGATCGGCGGTGCGGTCGGTGGCAAGGCCGGTGGCCCGGAGCATGGTGTGTATGCGGCGGCTGAGGGTGTTGCGGTGGATGCCGAGTATTCGGGAGGCAGCCGAGACTTCGAATTCGAGACCAAGGGCGACGGTGGGCAACTGGTGGCTGAGGACCGGTTGGAGCAGGACGGTGGCCCACTGCTGTGCGGCGGGCAGGTCGAGGGCGTCCAGCAGGCCCGGGGTGAGAGGGGCAACTGAGGCGCGGGTGGGACTGAGCCGGGCGGCGGCGATGGCGTCGTAGGCCAGGGCGAAACCGGTGGCGGTGTCTTGGAGGGGCAGGGTGGGGCTGATGCCCAGACTCAGTCGGCGGCTGCGGTCGGCGACCAGGCGGCGTAGCGCGGTGACGGCCGGCGCTTCCGGGAGGCCGGGGTCGGGGTGGGGGGCGACGACGACGATGTGCCCGTCGAAGGCGGGGCACCGTACGGCGAGGCCGGTGTCGGACAGAAGGGTCTCGACTCGGGCGAGCATCTCGTCGCGGGAGGTGTCGGCGCAGTTGACGATGGCGATCTGGACGTCGTCCGTGTCGAGCAGGTAGGGCAAGAGGGGCCCCAGGATGCGTTGGGCGGATTCGATGTGGCCGGTCATCAGGGCCTGGAACGCGGCCAGGTGTACGGCGTGCAGAGTCTCGGCGAGCAGGGTTCCGCCTGCGGGTACGGATGTACGCCGGCGGGTCGTGAGGACCATGGCAGATCGGGCCAGCAGGTCCTGGTCTGCGGTGCTGAAGGGGTGGTGGCGGTGGGCGGTGAGGAGGAGGTCGTCGTCCCGGAGCGAGTGGACGGAGGTGAAGGTGCTGTCCGCCGCGGACAGGCGGCGTCCGCTGGGGGGAACGGAGATGCGGCTGTCGCGCTGAAGGCTCACTTCCGCGTCCAGCTGACGGGCCAGCCAGTCCAGGAGATCGCCGGCCGGGGAGCTGTCGCTGTCGAGGTAGTCCAGGAGATGGGCGAGGCGCGCGGCGTGCCGGTCGGCTTCCTGCCGACGGTGTTCGGCGACCTGAGGGATCAAGGTGCGGCGCCAGGCTGCCACGGGTGCGCCGGAGGCGAGCAGCGGGAGGGCTGCGTGACGAGCGGCCTCGAGCAGCGGCCGTGGCGGACGGGGCGCCGCTTCTGCCACGAGGACCAGACCGGCGGCACCTTGGTCGGCCCAGTGCCGCAGCCGGTCGTGTGCATGCCCGATGTCGACCGTGTCGGGTGAACAGATGAGGAGCGTGCCGGCGAGCCGGGCGGGACGCTCGCCGGGCATGAGCAGTTCGGCACGGTCCACGACCCGGTCCTCCGGGCCGACGGTGTGCAGGGGGTGCAGAAGGTACTCGGGCTGGCGGGTGAGGGCCGCGAGTGTGAGCATCACGTCTCCTCCGGCGGGGCAGAGGCTAAGGCTATCCGGACGCGACGCAGCAGGTGACGGCGGTGTGGCGGGCCAGGCGGCGCTACGACAACGGCCGGCCCACCAGCCCGGGCGGCGTCCAGTGCACGCGTGCTGTGCATCATGTGAAAAGTGGTGCATGCGTGGCGTAGTAAGCGCCGTCGAAGATTCCTACGCTGATCGACATCCGGCGGACGGTAACGGGCCGCCACCGCACAGCAATTGAAATGGGGATACCCGTGCTTCCAGGTTTCGTGAGCGCTCATCTGGACCAGGCCCCGGTGTCGGTCAGTCAGGTCAACGAGCACATCACCATGAGCTTGCTGAAGGAGGGCACACCGAACGACCCCAGCGTGATCGTGCTGCTGGAGTTCGCGCCGGGCGCGCAGTTCGGCGAGGATCGGCACACGGTCCGCGAAATCGTTCACGTGCTCGAGGGCGAGTTCGGCGACGGCACGAACGTCTGGCCGGCCGGCACCCTGCTCTGCGCCGAGCCCGGATCCGTGCACCACCCGCAGTCGGCGGCCGGCTGCACGATCCTGGTCGTCTACCCCGACGGCGAGGACGCCTGACCGGATGGAGCGCCGCCGGCTGTGCAGGTCCTCACCGCCCTGCCAGCCAGGCCAACGGCGACTCGACCGGGTCGTCGCGGTCGCTCGCCGACCGTACGTGCGCACCAGCACGCCACCGGGGCCCGGTAGAAGGTGCCTCGGCGGCGAGCCGCACGACCACGCCCTCGGACGCTCCCGCGGAGGACTGAGCGCCTTCGATCCAGCCCTGGCGCTGCCACCAGCCGATCTCCTTCCGGGCGATGGATGGTTCACGGTTGACGGTGTCGGAGTCCATCTCGTCCTGCCCTTCCGGCGCCGCCGCAGTAAATGCGGTATCTACTGCGGCAGTTCTTCCGGTTAACGCTGGGCTGCTGCGGTGAGCTGGGCGGCCAGATCCTTGAGCGCCTGCCGCAGTTCGTCGGGATGGTGGATGGTGAAGGGCCACTCCAGGGAGGCGAGCATGTGTGCCATGCCGTCCAGCCGCTCTGCCCGTGCGTGCATGAGAACGCCGGTGGGCTGGGCGGTGAGGGTCACCGCTGAGCGAGGCAGCCGGCGGGCGATCTCATCGAGGGGGCCATGGATCGTCACCTCGACCTGCCAGCGGTAGGGCCCCTGAGCGAGGGTCGAGGTCAGGTGGGCGACGGGGTCGAAGCCGTCGGGTGCGGTGAAGCTGTCGGTTCGGGGGGTGACGGAGGCGATGCGGTCGATGCGGAAGGTGCGCAAGCTGCCGCGGAGGTGGTCGTGGCCGACGACGTACCAGCGGCCGGTGTGGAAGACCACGCCGTAGGGGTCGATGTCGCGTTCGGTGTGTTCCTGGCGCCAGGACTGGTGGTGGATGGCGACGGTCGTGCGGGCGCGGGAGGCCTGGGCCAGGGCCAGCAGGACGCCGGTTCCGGGTGCCTGACCGATCACGGCGTTGGCGGTGAACGACAGGGTCTCCCGCATGGCGGCGAGCGGTTCGCGCAGGGCGTGCGGAAGCACCCGTTCGATCTTGGCCAGGGCACCGGCACTGGCCGGTGCCGCGGTGCCCATCCCCAGACGTTCTGCCGCGAGCAGGCCAAGGACGACGGCGAGGGCCTCGTCATTGGTGAGGACCAGGGGTGGCATGCGGTAGCCGCGGGCCAGTCGGTAACCGCCGTAGCGGCCGCGTTCGGCCTCCACGGGGATGCCCAGTTCCCGCAGGTACGCGGTGTACCGGCGCACCGTGCGCACGTCGGTGTCCAGCCGGTCGGCCAGCTCCGTCCCGGTGAGCCGGGCGTTGGACTGGAGGAGTTCCAGCAGGGTCAGCACACGGGTCAGGGGATGCGACATGGATCACTCGGCATTTCAGGGCGGATTCTGTCCTGTATCAACTTTACGCTCCCCGTAGCACCTCACTCAGGGAGATCACATGGCCACCTTCGTACTCGTTCCCGGCGCCTGGCTCGGGGCATGGGCCTGGGAAGACACCGCCCGCGCTCTGCGGGAGCGCGGCCACACGGCGCTGCCGCTGACACTGACCGGCCTGGCCGAGCACGCCGACCAGGGCGGACCCGAGACGGACCTGGACACGCACATCGCGGACATCACCGGCTTCGTCGAGCGGAACGGTCTGCACGACGTCACGCTGGTCGCCCACAGCTACGCGGCTGCCCCTGTGACCGGGGCGGCCGGACGTCTCGGCGACCTGCTGGAGCGCGTGATCTACGTGGACAGTGCGCCGTTCACCGCAGGCATGTGCATGCTCGACCTCATGCCACCGCAGGCAGTGGACCAGCTGCGCCGGCAGGTCGACGCTTCCGGCGACGGGTGGCGGCTGCCGATGCCGCCGTTCGAGGTCCTGGGCTTGTCCAGCAGCCTCGACGGGCTCGATGAGGGCCGGCAGAACGTTCTGCGCACGCGTGCCACCCCTCAGCCGTTCGGCACCTTCACCCAGCGTCTCGCCGGCCCGGCGGAGCCCGGTCCCGGTGTGGACCGTGTCCTGATCGCCTGCCGTGACTTCACAGGGCTGCTGGACGCCGGAGTGCCGATGCTGGCCTACCTGAACCAGCCGCCGTGGCGGCGCTTCGACCTGCCCACCGGGCACTGGCCGATGCTGTCCGCGCCCGCCGAACTCGCCCGAGTCCTCGACAAGGCCGTCTCCTGACCGCGCCCGCCGATAGGCACAGCCCGACGCGACGCGCGTGGGTCGGCTGAAGGAATCGGTGGCGGCTTGGCGGTGGGAGACGGGTTGCCCGTAGCCGGCCGGCGCCGTCGTACCGGGGGCAGGTGCCGGCCTGCGGCATACGGGTGAACGCGCTGCGGTCGCGGCGGCTGTATCGCATCGTTCCCGTGTCGCCCCCCGTCCTGCATATTCCGATGGCATATCTATGGACCCGATGCGTCACACGCAGTGTCGACCTCTCGGGAAGGGCGTCCATGCCGCACATCCAGCCTCTGCCTCAGTACGTCGCGCTCGGCGACTCCTACAGTGCCGGCCAGTTCATCGGCGGTGATACCAACCTGGTCCGCGAGCCGGTGGACGGCGGCCTGGGCGGGCCGGACGGCGACTACAGCGGCCGTTCGAAGGACAGCTACCCGCAGCAGCTGGCCCGCACCGTACTGTCCGGCTACGAGTTCATCGACGTCACCTGCGGCGGTGCGACCATCGACGACCGGGGCCTCGGCCTCGGCGGCATCCTCACCCCGCAGACCGTGTTCGGAGGCCCGCCCTACATCCCCGTCGACGGCAGCGGCGTACCGCAGTTCACCCCCACCCCGCGCCCCGCGCAGATCGACGCCCTCAGCAAGGCCACCACGCTGGTCACCATCGGCATCGGCGGCAACCAGTACAACCTCGGCCAGATCATCGCCAAGTGCGCTTCCCTGGGCGCGTCCGCCATCGGCAGCCCCGGCACCGACTACTACCGCCACACCGAGGAAGGCCGCGCGGACCTGGCCCGCAAGGAGGAGGACCTGCGCGACGGCTTCGCGAAGATGATGCCGGAGCTGCGAGAGCGCGCCCCGCACGCCAAGTTCTTCTTCGTCGGCTACCCCACCCTCTTCCCGACCGCGGACCCCACCCTCTTCCCGACCGCGGAAGGACAGGGCACCTGCGACGGCGGGCTGGACGAGAACATCACGATCAAGAAGGGTGACATGCCCTTCATCCAGCAGCAGTTCGACCTGGTCGACTCCGTCATCCGCGAGGCGGCCCGGGACCACGGCCACACCTACGTCGACATCGCCGAGTCCACCCGCGCCCACCACGTCTGCCGCGAGGGCACCGAGAAGTGGATGTTCGGGCTCTACGCCCGCTACACGTTCGACGAGGAGCTGCACGGCTACAAGCCGGCCCGCTTCCCCGCCGGCAAGGACATGCCGCCCTTCAGCCCCGGCTGGACCGCCTGGATGCAGGGCATGCTCGCCCACGGGGACGGCATCTTCCGCGGCAACGAGACGCTGACCACCTTCCACCCCAACAAGCGCGGCGCCGACAACCAGACCCGCCAGGTCACCACCGCACTGCGCACCGCCGGCATCATCTGAGCGGCGCGGCCGAGGAAGCCCGCGGCGGCGACCCCGGCCTTCCCCGAACGTGGACGAGGTCGGGGGCGTCCACACGGGTCGCCGCTCCCCATCCGGGGGCGGCGACCCTTCGCGGCCACCGGGTACGGCGCCCCGGGGGCCCGGTCCCCGGAGGTCCCGAGGGCCCGGGAACCCGGTGTCCGGCCGCGATGCGATGCGATGTGCGACAGCGACGCGGAACGGGATCCCCTTGGGCGCCGCCCTCGTGGCCTGGCTCGCCACGGCCTGGGCGACGGCGGCCGACACCGGGTGCCCCCGCGGGGCCGGCCGCCGGCCCGGCGGGTCATCCCTCGTACGGTCCGGCCCGGTCGGGCTGCCACAGCGGGTGTTCGCGCTCCGCCCATGCCCGGTGGACGGAGCCCGTGCGCAGCCCGCGGCGCGCCTCCGGGTCGGCCAGGCCCTTGCCGATGTGCACGGCCAGCACCACAGCCACGGCGAGGGCCAGCCAGTCGTGGACGAAGACGGCAGCGGTGCGCTGTGCGAGGGGGACCAGGCCGGTCCACCACATCAGCGCCCCCGTGGCCGCCATCACCAGTGCCGCCCCGGCCAGCCAGCCCGCGTACACCTTCTGTCCCGCGTTGAACTTGCCGGCGGGCCGCGTGCCCGCGCGGCCCGGGCGCAGGGCGGCCCGCAGCCAGTCCCGGTCCTGCGGTCCGAAGCGGCCCAGCCGCCGCAGGTCGGCCCGGAAGGCCCGCGAGGCGAGACCCAGCAGGAACGGCGCGCCGAGCAGCAGCCCGGACCACACGTGCACGGTGACGACCAGGTGCCGGCGGCCGACGAGTTCGGCGAGCCCGGGAAGGTACAGGCAGGCGGCAGAGGTGACGCACAGGCCCATCAGGGCGGCCGTGGCCCGGTGGACCCACCGCTCGCCGCGGCTGAACCGGCGCACGCGGTCGGGGCGCCGGGGCGCCGCCTCAGACGGTGGGGGCATCGTCACGTCCGTTCGACCGGCCGACCCATGCGTCGACGTCGTACCCGAGGCGTTCCCAGTACCCGGGTTCGACGTCACGGGTGACGGTGATGCCGGAGAGCCACTTCGCCGATTTGTAGAAGTACATGGGGGCGACGTACAGCCGGACGGGACCTCCGTGGGAGTGGCGCATCGGCTCGTCCTGCATGCGCAGCGCCACCATGACGTCGTCCCGGCGGGCCTGGGGGAGGGTCAGGCTCTCGGTGTACGTGCCGTCGAAACAGCTGAAGCGCACGGCCCGGGCCTCCGGTCGGACCCCGGCCGCGTCGAGCAGCCGTGCCAGCGGCACTCCCTCGAAGGACGTGCCGGGTACCCGCCAGCCCGTGACGCACTGGACGTCCCGCACCACCCGGGTCTGCGGGAGCCTCTGCAGCGCGTCGAGCGTGTACGTCGTGGGACGTTCGACCAGGCCGTCGACGGTCAGGCGGTAGTTCTCGGGGCCCCGCTCGGGGACGGACGCGGCCACCGAGTAGTAACGGAACCCGCCGCCGTTCGGCAGCAGGCCGGTGAGGCTGGTGGGGTCCTTCTCGGAGGCGGCGCCGAGGAACGCCTCGAAGCCGCCCTGTACGTACGGGGCGGTGGCCAGCGCGGCCGCGCCGAGCCCGACCATGCCGAGGACGAGCCGACGTCCGATCGGCGTGCCGTGGCCGTCCGGGTCGGGCTGGGCGGCGGGGCCGGCCCGGCGGGGTGGGGGCGGGGGTGCGGGTACGGGGCTCACGTGGCGATTCGACCACCGCCGGCACCCCCGCACCAGACCTGGCGGCCGTCCGTCAGACTTCCGTCACACCTGGTCGGTCGGCCGGTTGGGCGGCCGGCCTCTTCACTTCAGGACCGGACGACCGGTGCCTGCAACTCCGTCACCCACTCGTCGCGGTTCTCGGGGCACTCCAGGTTGATTTCGCGGGGGTATCCGGCCGACCGGTAGCCGTGGGCGTCGATCCAGCGGGCCAGGGTCTGGGCGGTGGGGAGCACGGTGTCCATCGAGCCGCGGTGCACGACGGTCGCCGCCTGCTCGACGGGAGGCAGGTCGAGCACGCGGAAGGGACCGTCCTGGAGCGGGGCGCAGACCTGGACGCCCGCGTGGACGCTGATCCTGCCGCCGCCCTCCGGCGCGTCCTCGTAGTACGCGACGCCGGGACCGGTGGGGATGATGCCGGCCGCTCCCAGGAGCCGGAACAGCTCGTCGTAGAGCGGCCCGATGACCGGTCCGATGTCCTCGGGCCCGAAACTCTCGGCGGTCGCGGTCAGCTCCGCGACCCGGACGGCGGGAAGGTTCTTGATGACGACGTCGTCGACGGACATGCGCCCCTCGCTCTCGATGGCCCGGAGCCTCGCCTCGACCTGCACCAGCCGTGCCCCCGCGGCGGCCACGGCGCTCTCCAGCTCGGCCTGCCGCAGCCGCAGCATGCCGCGCAGCTCCTCGGCTCCGACCTTCTCGTCCACGATGTCGTGGACCTGTTGGAGGGTGAAGCCGAGGTCTTTGAGCGCGATGATCCGGTTGAGGCGGGCGAGCTGGGCCGCGGTGTAGTGGCGGTAGCCGTTGTGGGGGTCGACGTGGGCCGGTCGCAACAGGCCGGTCGCGTCGTAGTGACGCAGCATCCGGACCGAGACGCGGCCGTGCCGGGCGAAGTCTCCGATGGTGAACATGATGTCTCCGAGTCGACCGCCTGACACGGTGTGAGGGTCAAGAAGCTACTCGGCCGCCGGGGTGCGGCGGAGCGCGGGGGCGCCTCCGCCGGCCTGGGGCCTCCGCCACCGTCCCGTCCTCCAGCTACCGCCGGGACCTGACTGTCAGTGCCGTCGAGTACGTTCGTGCTGCGCGGTCGGCATCCGGGGAATCCAGCTCCGTAATACAACGGCCTCCCTGGTCTGTCCGAGGGTGGCCCGGTCCTGAACCGGGACCTATTCGTCGTCCAGGCATCGTCGAGGGGTGGAAGAGTCCTGCCCGTGCCGACCGCGCGACCACACCGACGCGGCGTTCCCGATCCGGCGTCATGGACCCGGGCGGTGAACTCCTTTGGCGGCGTCGGCCGTTCGTCCGCCTCGCACCCGCCCCGCCCTCCGGAAGGACCCCGCCCCGTGCCCGACCCCGACCTGCCGTTCCCCACCGTCACGCAGTACGCCAGCCCGGACCTGATCTCCGCGATCGTCTACGACGGCCACGACCAGGGAGCCGATCCCCGCTGGGCCGAGAGCGGAGCCCCCGACGCCGACACCTACCGCACCTGGTGCGGCCACATGTGCGGCATCGCCTGCCTGCGCATGGCTCTCCTGGCCCGAGACGGCGACGCGCCCAGCCTGTTCGAACTCCTCGACGGCGCCCGGACGTACGGGGCGTACACCGAGGATCCGGACACCGGAGCGATCCGCGGCCTGATCTACGCCCCGTTCGCCCGGTACGTACAGGCCGTCCACCGCCTGCACGCCCAGGTCCACCCGACCCTGCCGGTGCCCGACCTGCTGGCCCTGCTCGACTCCGGCCGGCTGGTCATGGCCTCGGTGCACCGGGAGATCCGCCGCCCCGAGAACCCGGCCCCCGGCAAGGGCGGGCACCTCGTGCTCGTCACCGGCCGCCGGGGTGACACCGTGCACTTCCGCAACCCGTCCGGTCACACCGACCGGACCCGCACCGCGAGCCTGCCGGTCGCCGCGTTCGCCGAGTTCTTCGCCGGCCGCGGAGTGTCCCTGACCTGACCAGGGGGGCGGGCGCGCGCGGACGACGGGGCCCGTGCCGGACGGCGCTCGCCGGGGCGGTGCCACAGCGGCCCGGGAGGTGGTCGGTGACACTTGTCAGGATGAGGTGCCGCAGGTACGAAAAGACACCGCGCCTGAAGGGTAGGGCCACCGGAGTTCACCAGCGGACGGCGGTGAAGTCGATCGGCCGCGGCCGTAACAGCCGGGTGCGCTCGGCCAGTGCGCCCAGTCGGCGGGACATCTCGTCGACGGGCAGCCGGCGGCGGTCGCCGTGGCCGGGGAGGACCCACTCGAACCGGAGCAGTCCGGCCACCCTGGCCAGTGCGGCGGCCAACTCCTCGATGGAGTACCAGGTCACGCTTTCCGCGACTTCGAGATCACCGGTGGTGCGTGACCAGTAGAAGCTGTCCCCGCTGAAGCAGTAGCGGTCGTCGGCGAGGTAGAGCACGCTGCCCGCGGTGTGGCCGGGCAGCGGATGGGCGGTGACTCCCTCCCCGATCTCCACCGGTTCGAGACCGCGGATCACCTCGTCCGCGTCGGGCGCCGCATCGAGGTCGCCCTCGTGGATCCACAACCGGGCGCCGAAGCGGTCCGCGTAGCGGCGGCCGTGTGCGGCGTGGTCGCGATGGGTGAGCAGCACGTCCGTGACCGGACCCGATGCCGCGTAGCGCTCGGCGAGGGCAGGGCTCCAGCGCGGAGTGTCGATCATCATGGCCGTTCCCGAGGGCCGCAGCAGCAGGTACGAGTTGGCCCCCGCGGTGTGCTGCGAGTTGTGGCCGCACAGCAGCACTCCGCCGTCCAAGGCCATCGGGAAGGGGTCGAGCCGTCGGTCCGGTGGCCCGGAGGTGTGGCGGATGGAGCGGGTGGGGCAGGCGAAGACGGCCGCGTGGACGCGCCGCCTCTCCGCCTCGTCGCGCGGCGGGCGCAGGAACCGCGACGTTCCGTCGACCTCGCCGATCAGGTCGGGTGCGAGCTGTCGCGCGACATCGCAGTTGGAGCAACGGTCGTCCACGTACCAGCCGTCCACGGCAGGTCTCCGTTCCGGGGCGA
Source organism: Streptomyces katrae (assembly GCF_000966975.1). GTDB lineage: Bacteria > Actinomycetota > Actinomycetes > Streptomycetales > Streptomycetaceae > Streptomyces > Streptomyces katrae. Next base: position 10,530 of record NZ_JZWV01000265.1, read on the forward strand.
AAGACCCCGATCGGGGCCCTCCGACAGGAATACCCCACCTCCGGCGGCAACAGCCAGGCCCTGCCGATCTTGTACTTTCGCCCCCGGTGCGCTCTCACGGCGTCCTGCGGGACACGAGGCGGCGGGGGAGGGCCCGTGGGGGAAGAGCCGGGATCCCGCGTTCACCTCATGGCGTCCGCCATCGCCGGCTGTGCACGGGACGAGCCGGGTGCCCAGGGCGCGGGGTGCCCTTCGCTGGCTGGGGTTCGCCGGGTCGGGGCGATCGGGTGAAGACGCTTGCGCCCGCCGACGAGGGACGGCCCCCACGTACGGCGGGAGGTGGCGGGGGAGTGGCCGCCCGTTCCTATTCGGCGGCCGGTACGGGATGCCGGCTCGGCGGAGTCAGGGTGTGGCTGGCGATGACCGCGGCCTGGACGCGGCGTTCGACGCCGAGCTTGGTGAAGAGCCGGGAGATGATGTTCTTGACGGTCTTCTCGGAGAGGTGGAGCCGTTTGCCGATCTCGCGGTTGGTGAGCCCTTCGCTGACCATGACCAGGATCTCCTTCTCCCGGTCGGTGAGTCCGGGCAGACCGGGTGACCAGGTCGGTGCCGGTGATCTGCTTCAGTACGTAGCCGGACGCGCCGGCCATGACCGCGTCCAGTAGCGCTTCCTCATCGTCGAACGAGGTCAGCATCAGGCAGGCCAGTTCCGGCATCCGCGAGCGCAGTTCGCGGCAGACACTGACCCCGTCGCCGTCCTGGAGCCGGACGTCGAGGACCGCGACCTGGGGGCGCAGCGCGGGGATCCGGACCAACGCCTGTTCGGCCGTGGACGCTTCACCGACCACGGTCAGGTCGGGCTCGGCGTCCAGCAGGTCGTGCACGCCCCGGCGTACGACTTCGTGGTCGTCCAGCAGGAAGACGCTGATGGGCGTCTTCGCCGGTGACGGGGCGTCGCTGGCGTTCATCACGCAACTCCTTGGCTGGCTTCGTCCGGCACGCGCGCGAACTCCTGCATGGTGCCGCGCCCAAGGGCCGATCGGACAGGGCCGAACGGCCCTCTTCCTCGTACCCGCCGGCAGGACGTCGGGGCGGGTAGGAGGAAGGGGGCCGACCACGAGACCACGGCGAAGGCCGCCCGTTGGCTCGTATGTGGCGAACGAACCCGGAAGTCCTGAGACAGTGGACGCTGTTGATGCGATCCGATGACACACCGGCCCGGTCCGGTCCGGTGCGGCGCTGTCTCAGGCGTGCGGTACGACCGCGACCGGAGCGGCGGAGTGGTGGAGCACGGCGTGGGCGACGGGCCCGAGGTGAGTGCCGATCGCCGAGTGGCGGACCCGCCGGCCGACGACCATCAGCGAGGCGTTCGCCGAGGCCGCGACGAGGTGGCCGGCCGCCCGGCCCACCGCGCACTCCTCCTCGACCCGGACCTCGGGGTACTTGCCCCGCCAGGGTCGCAGCGCGTCCCCGAGTGCGCCGGCCGCACCTGCCGCGATGCCGTCCCGTACCTCGGGGGCGATCAGCGCTGGGTCGAAGCCGTAGGCGGGCGGCATGCTCCATCCGTGGACCACGCGCAGCGGGGCCCGGCGTGCGGCCGCCGCGTCGAAGGCGTATTCGAGGAGCTCGTCACACGGGCGCGCGAGGTCCAGTCCGAGCACGACCGGCCGGTAGGCGCCTTCCTGCGGCCCGCTGCCGTCGGGCGTCGGCAGGTGGGCGCTGTCCGTCCCGGAGCCGGTCCGTACGATGACCACCGGGCGTTCGGCGTGGGCGAGTACGGCCTGGGAGACGGACCCGACGAGGAATCCCGTCATCGCCCCCAGCCCGCGGGAGCCGAGGACCAGTACTTCGGCTTCCTGCGCCGCGTCGGTCAGGACCGTCACAGGCCTGCCGTCCACCTGCTCCGTGGTCATCTCCAGGCCGGGGTGACGTTCTGTCAGCTGCTGGAAGACGTCCTGCGGGATGTGCTCGCCCCAGTACTCGGTCGAGGCCGGGACAGGGGCTGAGGTCCCGGCGAGCGACGCGTAGCCGTAGGGCGGGGCCCAGCGTTCCACCGCGTGCAGCAGCTTGAGCGGGAGCCGGCGGAGCCGGGCCTCGTTCGCGGCCCACTCGGCGGCGGCCGACGATGCGGGGGATCCGTCCAGGCCCACGACGACGGTACGTGACATGGTGTTCCTCCAGGAACGTGTGCGAGAGAGCGACCGCCGTCGGCGGCGCGTGTCCCACCCTCCCGCTCCGCGCGGTGGAGGGGGGATGGTCCGGGTGGCCCTGGGCGCGGGGCCGAACGTCCTTCCGATACGGGGCCGGAGGAAGGCCGTACCGTGACACCCCGAGGCCCGCAGTCGGCTTCGGCTACCGGAGCCGGGCTCAGCCGAGGGTCGCGCCCAGGACCATGAATCCGCCGATCGCCAGGAGCAGGATGCCCATCAAGGGCGCGACGAAGCGGAGGTACTGGTCGTAGCGGATCTTTGCCAGGGCCAGGCCGCCCATGACCACGGCCGAGGTCGGCGTGATCAGGTTCACCCAGCCCGATGCCGACTGGTACGCCGTGACCACCAGGGACCGCCTGACGCCGGCGAAGTCGGCGAGCGGGGCCAGGATCGGCATGGCGAGGGCGGCGTGACCGGACGAGGACGGTACGAGGAACGCCAGGGGGACGTTGACCAGGAACATCAGCACCGCGAAGGCCCCGTGGGACGTGCCCGAGACGGCGCTGTGCAGGCCGTTCAGGATGGTGTCGGTGACGGCGGCGTTGTTCATGATCACGGTGACCCCGCGGGCCAGTACGACGATCAATCCCGCGCCGACGAAGTCCCCGGCTCCACGGGTGATCGCCTCGGCCGTGCCGTGCTCGCCCAGGCCGCCGATCAGGCCCACCGCGACGGCGGCGACGATGAACAGGGCGGCCAGTTCCGGGAAGTACCAGCCGAGCGTCGGCAGGAAGGTGACGCCCAGGTCCGCCCAGGGGACGACCGCGAAGATCATGAAGAGGAACGTCGTGGCGAAGACACCGAGGACGGCCCGGTGCCGGCCCGTGAGGGCGGCCACCTCCTCATCCTGTTCTGCGAGGGCCCGGTCCTCGTCGGTGGACGGGGTCAGCGAGCGCGCGGGGTCGGCCAGGACGCGCTTGGCGTACCGGAGCACGTACCAGGCCGCGATGGCCGTCAGGGACACCCACATGGCCAGCCGCAGCAGGATGCCGTCACCCGTGCCGATGCCCGCGCTGTCGGAGGCGACACCGGTGGCGAAGGGGTTGACGGTGGAGGCCAGCGTCCCCACCCCGGCACCCACCATGATCACGGAGGCCGCCACCATCCGGTCGTAGCCGAGGGCGAGCATCAGCGGGATCATCAGCCCGTAGAAGCCGAGCGTCTCCTCCGCCATCCCGTACGTGGTCCCACCCAGGGAGAACACCGCCACGAGGGCCACGAGCAGGAGGGTCCGGTGTCCGTGCAGGCGGTGTGCGAGGCGGGCCACGCCGAGGTCGAGCGCACCCGTGCGCAGGGTCACGGTGATGAACGCGCCCACCGCCAGGATGAACAGGAAGACTCCGGCGGCGCCCGCGAACGACCCGGCCGCGCCCGGCGTGGTGAGCCCCGTCCCGGCATCGGTGACCCCGTACAGGCCGTTGACGGGTGACAGGAACAGGTCCTTGAGCCGGTCGAGGAAGTCCGTGGTCCGCTCCACCGCGTGGTAGGTGCCGGGGATCGGAGCGCCGTCCGGTGTGGTGTCGTAGCGGCCCGCCGATATGGCGAAGGTCAGGGCCCACACGGCGACGGTCACGGCCACCAGCACCGTGAAGGCGGAGGGGAAGGGCAGGCGCCGTCTGCTGTCCCCGGACGGTGCGGGGGCGGCGTCGGGGCCCGCGGCGGGCTCGTCCGGGCCGTCGCTCTCGCGGCTCGCCGGGGGAGTGGTGCTGGTGCTCATCTCTGTTCCTGGTGTGTGAGGGCGCCGTCCTGCGGGGCACGGCCACTGGGGCTGACGACGGTGCCGGCGGCGCCGTCGAGGATGGCCCGGGCGTCTTCGAGGGCGCCGATCGCGGCTGTGCCGCCGGTCAGCTCCACGAAACGGCACACCGCTTCGACCTTCGGGCCCATCGACCCGGCCGGGAACCGGTGCGCGCGCAGCCGGGCGGGGGTCGTGTGACGGACGGGCTCGGCCTTCGGGGTGCCGTGGCCGAGTTCGACGTACGGGACATCGGTCAGCAGCAGCAGGAAGTCGGCGTCCAGGGCTTCGGCCAGCACGGCGGCGGTGAGGTCCTTGTCCACCACGGCCTCGACGCCGGCCAGCCGGCCCTGCTCGTCGCGGACCACCGGGACTCCGCCGCCGCCCGCGCATACGGCCACCGTGCCGGAGTCGAGCAGCAGGCGGATCAGGCGGGTCTCGACGACGCGCTGGGGGCGGGGCGAAGGGACGACCCGACGCCAGTGTTCGCCGTCCTGCTTGACCGTCCAGCCGCGTTCGGCGGCGAGGCTTTCGGCCTCGGCCCGCCCGTAGACCGGGCCGACGAACTTCTCGGGGCCGGCGAAGGCGGGATCGGCGGCGGAGACGAGGGTCTGGTTGAGCAGGGCGCAGACCTGCCGGGCGGGCAGGGCGTTCTGCAGGCTCTGCAGCAGCCAGTAACCGATCATGCCCTGGGTCTCCGCGCCCAGCACGTCGAAGGGGTACGGGCCGCTCAGCGAGCGGTCCGCAGCGCTCTGGAGGGCGAGCACGCCGACCTGGGGGCCGTTGCCGTGGGTGATGACCAGCTCGTGCTGCTCCGCCAACGGGGCCAGGGCGTCAACGGCCCTGTGCACGTTGGCCAGTTGGATGGCGGCGTCCGGCCGCTCGGTGCGGTGCAGGAGGGCGTTGCCGCCCAGGGCTATGACGACACGCATGGGGGAGTTCTCCGTCGATCGGGTGTCGGGGTTCAGTCGGTGAGGGTGGCGACGAGGACGGCCTTGATCGTGTGCAGCCGGTTCTCCGCCTGGTCGAACACGATCGAGTGGACCGACTCGAAGACCTCGTCCGTGACCTCCATGGCGGTCATGCCGGTCCGGGCCGCGATCTTGGCCCCGACCGTGGTGTCGCTGTCGTGGAACGCCGGCAGGCAGTGCATGAACTTCACCTGCGGGTTTCCGGTCGCCTTCAGCACGTCCATCGTCACCTGGTACGGCCGCAGCAGTGCGATCCGCTCGTCCCACATCTCCGCGGGCTCTCCCATGGACAGCCATACGTCGGTGTAGACGAAGTCGACACCGGCGACCCCCTCGGCCACGTCCTCGGTGAGGGTGATCCGTGCTCCGGTGGAGGCCGCCGCCGCGCGCGCCGCGGCCACCACCTCAGGGGCGTTGGCCAGCGCGGCGGGAGCGACCATGCGGACGTCCATGCCGAGCATCGCGGCCGTGATCAGCAGGGAGCTGCCGACGTTGTTGCGGGCGTCGCCGAGGTAGGCGAACGACACCTGTTCCAGCGGCTTGTCGGTGTGCTCCCACATGGTGAGCACGTCGGCGAGGGACTGGGTGGGGTGCCACTGGTCGGTCAGCCCGTTCCACACCGGGACCCCGGCGTACCGGGCCAGCTCCTCCACCAGCCGCTGGTCGCTGCCCCGGTACTCGATGCCGTCGTAGTACCGGCCCAGCACCCGGGCGGTGTCCTTGATGGACTCCTTGTGGCCGAGCTGGGAACTCGCGGGTTCGAGGTAGGTGACGTGGGCGCCCTCCTGGTGGGCGGCCACTTCGAAGGCGCACCGGGTGCGGGTGGAGGTCTTCTCGAAGATGACGGCGATGTTCTTGCCGTGCAGCCGCCGGCTCCCGGTTCCGGCAGAGCGGGCGGCCTTCAGCTGTTCGGACAGTTCCAGGAGGTGGCGGAACTCCTCGGGGGTGAGGTCGAGTTCCTTGAGGAAGGGGCGGTGGCGCAGGTCGACGGGCATGGTGGCTCCTTCGGTCGTACCGGAAGTCGGGGGTGGTGTGCGGTGGGTGCGGTCAGACCGCTTCGCGTTCGACGGGACAGGTCATGCAGCGCGGACCGCCGCGGCCCCGGCCGAGTTCGCTCCCGCGGATGGTGATGACCTCGATGCCGTTCCTGCGCAGATGCGTGTTGGTGGTGACGTTGCGCTCGTAGGCGACGACCACGCCGGGTTCCACGGCCAGTACGTTGCAGCCGTCGTCCCACTGCTCGCGTTCGGCGGAGCGGATGTCCTGGCTGGGGGTGAGGACGTTGATCTTCTCCAGGCCCAGCGCGTCGGCCATCGCCCCGTCGAGTTCCTCGGGGAGGTGAGCGGTGATCTTCATCCCCTGGCCGTCGTGGCCGGGCTCGATGGTGCAGGACCGCAGCGGCCCGAGGCCCGCGTACCGGGTGAAGGTGTCGCCGCTGACCATGGTCATGACCGTGTCCAGGTGCATGAAGCTGCGGGACTTGGGCAGTTCGAGGGCGACCACGCGACGTGCGGACCCCGCGGCGAACATCCGCAGCGCGAGCTGCTCGACAGCCTGGGGCGTGGTGCGCTCGCTCATGCCGATCAGTACGGCGCCGTTGCCGATGACCAGCACGTCCCCGCCCTCGATGGTGGCGGGGAAGCCGGCCTGTCCGTCCGACCACCGCTGGTGGTCGCCCTTTTCGAACAGCGGGTGGTGGCCGTAGATCGCCTCGAAGTGGACGGTCTCGCGGCGACGCGCCCGCTTGCGCATCGGGTTGACGCTCACGCCGTCGTACACCCAGCACGAAGTGTCGCGGGTGAACAGGTGGTTGGGCAGCGGAGCCAGCACGAAGTCGTCCGGTGCCATGGCGTGCAGCCGTACGCTCGGCACCGCACCGGTACGGGCCAGCAGTTCGCGCTTGGTGATCCCGCCGACCAGACAGGCCGCCAGCTCGCCCGGGTCCATGACGTCGAAGGCGGCGTGCACCCGGTCGCCGGCCAGCGGCCCGAACTCGCGCTCGTCTACGACCCGGTCCAGGACCAGGGTGCGTGCCGCGGGCAGGGCCAGCGTCTCGGTCAGCAGGTCCGCGAAGAGGTGCACCTGAACGCCTCGGTCGCGCAGGGTGTCCGCGAACGCGTCGTGTTCCTCCCTGGCCCGCTTGACCCACAGGACGTCGTCGAAGAGCAGGGCGTCCTTGTTCGTCGGGGTGAGTCGTTTGAGCTCCAGATCGGGCCGGTGCAGGATGACCTGCTTCAGCCGGCCGGTCTCGGAGTCCACGTGGAAGGGCATGGCTCATTACCTCGGGGTGTGGGGGACAGGTGCAGTCGCCCGCTTCCTGACGCGGTGGTGCACGGCTTCGCTCACGCACCGTCAGTTCGGTTGCGCGGCGGCGGCCTTTCCGGCAGGACCGGGCGATGTCTGAAGCCTGTCACCGCGTCCCCGCCGCGGCCGGGCGGCGACAGTCCCTGCCATGGGACTCAGTGGCCCCCTTCCTCGGGCCACTCGGCCCAACCGCGTGAGGGCCGTTCGGCCCCTGCCCCATCGGGACCCGGAGCAGAGGACCGCCGGAACGCCGACGGGGCCGGTCGGCCCCTCGATCGCGGCCCCCGCCGGGCGCACGCTGGGGTGACCGAGGAGGACAGCGCCGTTGGAGATGAGGCACATGGTGAAGACACCCTCCGTGGGGCAGGTGATGACCGGCGACGTCGTCAAGGCGCACCCGGATACCTCCGTGAAGGAGCTGATACGGCTCCTGACCGGCCACCGAATCAGCGGCCTGCCGGTGGTGGACGATGACGACAAGGTGGTGGGCGTGGTCTCCCGTACCGACCTCACCCGGCTGCCGGGCGACGGAGCGGGCGGACTCGTGGGCCGGCTGACGGCCGGCGCGCTGATGACGACGCCGGCGGTGACCGTGCATCCCGAACAGTG
>NZ_JZWV01000266.1 GCF_000966975.1 Streptomyces katrae
ATCCCGAACAGTGCGTGGCCGTGGCCGCCCGCGTCATGGAGCGCCGGCACGTCGACCGGCTGCCGGTGGTGGACGAGGAGGACCGCCTCGTCGGCATCGCCACCCGCCGCGACCTCCTGCGGGTCTTCCGGCGAACCGACGACGAGATCCGCTCCGATGTCGCGGCCGAGGTCTCGGCCCACCTCCCGGCATCCGGCGGCGCTGCCGTCCGGGTGCAGGTGAAGGACGGAGTCGTCACCCTCCAAGGGCTCGCGTCCCCCTCCGTCGACCCGTTCGCCCTGCTGCGCGCGGCCTGGCGGGTGGAGGGAGTCGTGGGCGTGATGCACAGCCGCCGCCCGGACGACACGGCCTGAGAGCACGCCGGTACGGAACACGGGACAGCACACCGCGGTGCCGACGGCCGCTCGAGCCGTCGGCACCGCGGCGGGGCCGCGATCAGTCGTGCGGGACGACCGCCACCGGGGTCCGGGAGCGGTGCAGCGGAGTACGGGTGCGGCCTCCGGTGCGCGGCCCGAGGCGGGAGTCCCGGTTGCGGAGGCCGATGACGACGAGGGCGGCCGCATGAGGGGCGTCCAGCAGCCGCCGGGCGGGGTGTCCGGGCGGATCTCCGCGGTGACGTGCAGGCCCGGGAAGAAGTGCCGCCACTGGCCGAGCACCCTGGCGAGGACCGTCGCGGTGGCCGCGACCCCCGCCAGCGCCACCGGACCGACGACGAACCCGGCGGCCGCGCCCAGCCCGCGCGAGCCGACCGGATACGCGTGGGAGTTCTGCGTTTCGTTCGTCATGGTCATGCCCTTCGTGGAGCAGGGTGTCCCCCCGTCGCCACGCTCAGCCGACCCCCGTGCCGGAGGCGCCCGCAGGGGCCGACGGGCCCGGCGGCCGGCCCGTTGGTCCCTGCGGGAGGGCCCCGGTCGGGGCCCGCGCCGTCCGGGAGCGGCTGCCTCAGGTGCTGCTGCCCGCGGATGACGGCGGGAGCGCGGCGCGGCCGGCTTCCAGCCGGGCGACCGGTACGCGGAGCGGGGAGCAGGAGACGTAGTCCAGCCCCGCCGCGTGGAAGAAGCGCACGGACGCCGGGTCACCGCCGTGCTCCCCGCAGACTC
>NZ_JZWV01000267.1 GCF_000966975.1 Streptomyces katrae
GCCGTGCTCCCCGCAGACTCCGACCGTCAGGTCCGGCCGGCTCGCGCGGCCCTCCGCGACGGCGATCTCGACGAGCCTGCCCACGCCCTCGCGGTCGATCGTCTCGAAGGGCGACCGTTCGAAAACGCCCCGGTCGAGGTAGGCCGGGAAGAACGCCGCCTCGGCGTCGTCGCGCGAGAAGCCCCATGTGGTCTGGGTCAGATCGTTCGTCCCGAGGGAGAAGAAGTGCGCGTCACGGGCGATCCGGCCCGCGGTCAGCGCCGCCCTGGGCAGTTCGATCATCGTACCGACCGGGCAGTCGAGCGGGACCCCGCTCTCCTTCGCGACGTCGGCAAGCACCGCGTCGACCTCGTTCCGCACCAAGTGCAGCTCCTCGGCGGCGCCGACGAGCGGGACCATGATCTCCGCGCGGGGGTCGCCGCCGGCTCGTTTGCGGGCGACGACGGCCTCGGCGAGGGCCCGTACCTGCATGGCCACCAGCCCGGGGGCCACCAGGCCCAGCCGTACGCCGCGCAGCCCGAGCATCGGGTTCTCCTCGTGCATCCGCTCCACAGCCGACAGGAGTGCGCGGTCCCGGGCGGCAGGAGCCCGGCCGACGGCCTCCTGCCGGGCGATCCGGACGGCGAGTTCGGTCCGGTCGGGCAGGAACTCGTGCAGCGGCGGG
>NZ_JZWV01000268.1 GCF_000966975.1 Streptomyces katrae
GCGGGTCCAGCAGCCTGACGGTGACCGGCAGCCCGTCCATCGCCTCCAGGATGCCGGTGAAGTCCTGCCGTTGCAGGGGCAGCAGCGCTGCGAGGGCCTGCGTGCGCCCGGCAGCGCTGTCGGCCAGGATCACGGCCTCGACCAAGGGGCGCCGGTCGCCGAGGAACATGTGCTCGGTCCGGCACAGGCCGATTCCCCGGGCGCCGAACCGCCGGGCCCGGGCAGCGTCCTCGGGCGTGTCTGCGTTGGCCCGTACCTCCAGGCGCCGCGCCGAGTCCGCCAGGGCCATCATGCGGTGCACGTCACGGACGACCTGCTGGGCTTCGCCGTCGGGTGCCCGTCCGCCGGCCTCGAAGTACCGCATGACCTCCGACTCGGCCAGCGGCACAGCGCCCAGCCGCACCACGCCGTCGGTGCCGTCCACGGAGACGACCGTGCCCTCGGTGACGGTGACCCCGTCCGCGGTCGTGAAGCTCCGCTCCACCGGGTCGACCGTGATGCCTTGCGCCCCGCACACGCAGACCTTGCCCATGCCCCGCGCGACGACGGCCGCATGGCTGGTCTTGCCGCCCCGGGCGGTCAGCACCGCCTGGGCGGCGATCATGCCGGGGAGGTCGTCGGGGGTGGTTTCCTGCCGTACGAGGACCACCCGTTCGCCGGCCCCGTCCCGGCGGACCGCCTCGGCCGAGTCGAACACCACCGCTCCCACGGCGGCTCCCGGCGACGCGGGAACCCCCCGCGCGACCACCGCGCCCACGTCCGGGTCCGAGGTGTCGAAGCGCGGGAACATCAGGTGGGCCAGGGCGTCCCCGTCGACCCGGGCCAGTGCCTCCTGCGGGGAGATCAGGCCCTCGTCGGCCAGCTGGGCGGCGACTGCGAAGGCGGCCTGGGCGGTGCGCTTGCCGACGCGGGTCTGGAGCATCCACAGCTTCCCGCGCTCGATGGTGAACTCGATGTCGCACATGTCCTGGTAGTGGGCCTCCAGGCGGTCCATGTGGGCGCACAGCTCCTTGTACGAGCCGGGATCGAGGTCCGCCAGCTGTTGGAGGGACACGGTGTTGCGGACGCCGGCCACGACGTCCTCACCCTGGGCGTTGGGCAGGTAGTCCCCGTAGGCCTCCCCGTAGGCCCCTGGCCGCCCGGTGGCCGGGTCGCGGGTGAAGGCGACGCCGCTCCCGGAGTCGGGCCCCAGGTTGCCGAAGACCATCGTCTGGATGCTGACGGCGGTTCCCAGGTCGTCGGGGATGTGCTCGCGGCGGCGGTAGATCCTGGCCCGTTCGCCGTCCCAGGAGGAGAAGACGGCGAGGACCGCGCGCCGCAGCTGCTCGGACGGATCCTGGGGGAACTCCTCACCGGTCCGTTCCGCGATCAGGTCCTTGAAGGCCTCGACCAGCCGGATCAGGTCCACGGTGTCGAGCCGGCTGTCGTCGGCCACCTTGTGCTGCCGCTCCAGCCCGTCGGCCAGGGCCTCGAACAGCGCGCTGTCCACCCCCATGACCGCACTGCCGAACATCTGCACGAGGCGCCGGTAGGAGTCCCAGGCGAACCGCTCGCGCTCCGGCGTCTTGCCGAGCCCCAGGACCGAGAGGTCGTTCAGGCCGATGTCGAGGATCGTGTCCATCATCCCGGGCATCGAGAACCGGGCCCCGGACCGTACGGACAGCAGCAGCGGGTCGTCGACCTGCCCGAGCCGCCTGCCCGCCGCCCGCTCCAGGGCCGCCAGGTGCCGGGCGAGCTGGCCTTCGAGCTCCGGCGGCGGCTCACCGGTGGCGAGGAACACCCGGCAGGCCTCGGTGGTGACCGTGAAACCCGGCGGCACGGGCAGACCCATGCGGGCCATCTCCGCGAGGTTGGCACCCTTGCCGCCGAGCAGCCCGGCCATCTCCCGGCTGCCCTGGCTGAAGCCGTACACGTAGGTCGTCATCGTGCCTGCCCGTTTTTTCGAGGGATGCCGGTCGTCACCTCCACCCTGAGCCCGGGGCTCCCTCCTGCGGAAGGGCCCAGTGGTCCCCGCCGGGACCCCACCGGTCCCGTCGGCGGCGCCCCGGCGAACGTCGCACCGCCGCCACACGGCACTGCCCCGGGCAGGTCGACCGGAACCCCGGCTGACCCGGCACCGACACCCCGCACCCGGTCCGACCCGCAGAGGCAGGGGAGGGCCGGCCAGGAGGCCTGCGCTGCACCACCCTCACCCACGGCCGCCCCCGCCGGGGCGGAAGCGGAGCGTGTCGGCTGACCGCCCCGCAGCCGCGGGCCGTTCACCACAGGGACGGGAATCCCCGGTTCATCCAGGCGTGCGGCGCCTCGCTCCCGTCCCAGCCGCCATCGCGCGTCCGGGCTCCACGTCGATCACCTCCAGCGGTTGCCGGGGTCACCCTCGGCCCGGCGAGCCCCCGCGCGGGCAGGCACCGGTATGAGCGGCCGGTAGCCGCGCTTCACCTGTGCCGAAGGCAGACCGGCGCCCCCGGCCTGGGCGCGGGACTCGGCGGGTGTCCCGGTCGGACCGGGATGATCCCGAGCCGGGGCCTCGGCCGGGGCACGTGTACGTCGACGACAGGCACGAGGAGCACCGTGGGCTGGTGACACCTGCGTATGAATTTTCGGTTCTGGTCTGTCCTGCTGCGGGGTGTCGCCGATGCTGCCGGCGTCCGTGCCGGGAGATTGGTGACGTTCGCATGCCGGAAAGCAAAGCGCCCGCATTGACGTTTCGTGTGCCCGCATCCCGAAAGGAATCGACAATGGTACTGCGCCGTGCCGTGATCAGCGCCGTCGGTGCGCTGTCCCTCATGGTGGCCATCCCCTCGTCCGCCAACGCGGCCGTCGGTGAGTTCCTGTACTCGACCGGCCCGCTTCCCGGCATCCCCGCCGGAATCGCGGACCCGGAAAGCCGCGTGTGCCACAACCTGTACGGAGCCACGGAGACCGACCCGGCCTACGCCCCGAAGAACCTCACCAACGCGACGGCCACGGCCTTCCTCGACTTCGACTGCGCGGGCGACACCTACTACGTCATCGCCCCGGGCAGGGTGCTCGGCAACCGCCTCAAGCTGCGTTCGGTCATCTTCTCCTGAACCCGGCACATCGTGTGGCCGCGCGCTGGCGGGGCGGCCACACGACGGCAGGCCCCTCGGCACCCGCTTGCGGGGCCTCGGCCGACTCGGTGGCGAGGCGGGCCCGGCGGCCGGCCATGGCTGCGCGGCAGGGGGTTTCGGTGCGAGGGCCGGTGCCCAGGACTGCTGTCCTCGTTTCGGCCGGAGCGGCCTCGGCCGATGACGGAACAAACACCTTGGACAAAGTCTCAATGATTGGCCTCGGTGGCAACAATCAGAATTTCCAGGGCGTCAACGGGGTAACGGTGGAAGCCGTGCCCCGGGTTCCTGGAAACAATGCTGTTGCGGCGCGGCGCGGCGCGGCCCGGCACCGGACCCGGGTCAGCCGGTCCGACCCGTACACCCGCCGACTCTCCCACACGCGGCTACGCCCCCGCAGCCACGGCAATTATCGGGGGTTCACTGCATTCTGATACATGTTACACAACAACGGGGATAGCCGGGGTTATTCAGTCCAGCGAACCCCAGCCGGTCACGTCCAGCAGTCGGGTGGCCGCTGCGCGTACGGACCCGGCCGACGTCGTTGACGTCCCGTAGCGGACCAGGCGCGGTGGCGCGCGGTTAGACCATCGAGCGGTGAACCCAGCCGTGAAGTGCTCGTCGCCGTCCTGGTAGATCCTGAGGGCGGCGGCGCCGTCTTCGGCGGCGGGTCCGGCCCCCCACCGGTCGGCCCAGGCCTGGAGCGCCTCGACATGCGGCTGATTGGTCCAGTGGACGCCCCGCACGAGCGGGGCCCACCGCGTCTCGGGCAGGGCGATGACCAGGCGGCTGGTGAGCCCCGGACCGGCGTGCGGTCCCGTCACGCCCGCCGTCTGACCCGCCCTCGGGGGGTCGGCGGGGACGGGACCCCACTCCCGCAGCAGCCCGCGGTGCTCCAACTCGACCCGCAGCCGGGCCAGTTCCTCCCACTGGGGCCTCCACGGCCAGCCACCGGTTCTCGGCTTCCTGGTGGCCTTTACACCAGTCTCCCAGCCGCCGATCACCCCGACCACACCCTGCGGGTCGACTGCACCGGGTACTCCGGCGGGAGCGGCGGCGGCTCCGACCACGTCCTCGGCCTCCTCGCCGT
>NZ_JZWV01000269.1 GCF_000966975.1 Streptomyces katrae
CCTCGCCGTCGGCGCACGGCTCGCAGGCCTCGGTGACGGCGGCACCAGACAAGAGCGTGACGGCCGCCCCTGCTCGGTCCGGCCGGACCGAGCAGCCGCCGCCGCACCGGACAACGCCGTCCGGTCGCGGCCGGGTGAACTGGGGTTGCGGCGCGCCGTGTACGGATGTCAGCCGCTGGTGTACCCCCGGACACCGACCCCCATGTACACCTGTTCGGGGCCGTGAGGAATCGAAAGACTGGATTTCGTTCTCCGGTGGACCTCAATGCGAACTGCCGCTGCCGGAAACACCTTTCCGGGCGAGTTCCGCTTGCCCGCCGGTATTTTCTTCGGAAGGAATCCTCGTACATATGCGTACCAACATGCGGATAGCCGCGACTGCCGTCATTGCGTCGGCGGCGCTGGTGGCCGCAGCACCTCTCGCCTCGGCAGCCCAGCACCGGCAGGCCGCGGGCC
>NZ_JZWV01000270.1 GCF_000966975.1 Streptomyces katrae
CCGCGGGCCCGGTCGGCGCGATCACGGCCACGGCCCCGGTCACCGATGGCGAAACCGTCGAACTCACCCCGGCCGAACTCTCCGCGATCCGGCAGATCGCCGACGAGATCAAGCAGGAGACCACGCAGAACGACGGCCCGGCGCCGGGTGTTTCGGCGTTCAGCGCCAAGGGCGAGGCCGGCAAGAAGTTCATCGAACTTCTGAAGAAGTCGCCGGGGCTCTTCAAGTCGGCCGTCTCCAAGGCCAAGGAAGGCCGGGACGCCTTCAACAAGTGGATGGGCAAGCAGAACGTCGCCGTCCGTGGTGCCTGGTGGCTGCTGAGCGGTGGCGTCCAGACCTGGGTCTTCGACGAGCTCGTCAAGATGGTCCAGGGATAGCAACAGGACGCTGAGCCGCCCTCGGCCCTTCAGGGTCGAGGGCGGCCGGAGGGAATCGACGCTCAGGCATGACAGACCGGCAGCCCGAACGGTCGGGTTCAACAGCGATGGACAGATTCTTCGCGATTCCGATGGGGCTCATCGGCATCACATTCCCACTTTTCAAATTCGGCACCGAGAGCGTCCGCAACAGCCTCGGCTGGCCCTGCTTGGGATGCGGCATAGCCCTGACAGCCGCCGGCCTGCTCTACTGCGCCTGGTCGCGGCGCAGCCCCGGCTGGGGTGGGCTCAGCTGCGGGATCGGTGCCTCGATCGTCGGTCTGCTCGCCTTCGCGCGATACGGCCCGCCATGGTGAGGACGGCCGGGGAGGTCTTCGTCGGTACGTGCGTGCTCCACGCCCGCGCACTTGAGGGCTGTACCACCGGGCCGCCTTTCCCTGGGACATGCTCCGAGGGGGAGGGAACGGAGGTCGTTGGCTTCGTTCTCAGGGCTGCGCCGCGCCCGCTGGGTGACGCTGCGGGGTGTCGAGCTCATCGGGTGTGTCCAGGGCGAGCTGCCTCTTGGCCCGGTGGTGGATGGTGTCGGGGATACGGCAGGCCCGCCGATGTTCCCTGGAGGCCGCCCTCGCGGTCGTGCGCGTCGGGTGCGCCCCGTGTGGCGGGCAGGCGGGTGTCGAGTTCGCCTGCGACGCTGAGGACGGTCCGCGTCGGGAGCTGACGGCGAGGCCGGGACTCGCTGGGGGCTGCCCCGGCCGTCCGGCATGGTCGTATGGGGCGGGTTCCGGGCAGATGAGTGATAAACGGGTGTTGATCGGAGGAAAGCGGATCTCTCCCCACCGAAGGCCCGCACCATGGCGTACGTAACTGACCGTCAGGTGAAAGGTGTGGTGTGGGATCGTGAGCGCTCCGAGCATGCGAACGCGTGGACGTTGGTACCGGGCTGCGTTGACCGTGGGCGTGGCGACGGTGCTGGTCGCCGGCCCCGCCTGGGCCTCGCCGCACCAGGTCTCCCGGACCGCCCCTGCGGCCGCGGCCCTGTCCAACTCGGACCTGGAGGTCGTCCGCCTCGACCCGGAGCCCGCAACGCCCGGCGGCTCCACGACGATCCAAGGGTTCGTCGGCAACCTCGGTCCGGAGACGACCGCCTCGCCGTTCGTCGTCACGGTCTCCCTGCCGCATGGGGTGACGCCCGAGAAGCCCTACTGGCCCGACACCTGCGTACTGTCCTCCAGCCGGCGTCAGGTGCACTGCGAGTTCAGTGCAGGGCTCAAGAAGGACCGCAGCGCCACAGCCCTCGTCCCGGTCCGCCTGGACGACGAGCTGAAGGTGGGGACGGTCGTCAAGGGCGGTTGGGTCTCCGTGCGCAGCCTGGACGACCGGAACCCTCTCAACAACCGCGCGCCGTTCGAGATCACGGTCGTCGAAACGGCCCCTGGCCACTGAACAGGTGGAACGCGG
>NZ_JZWV01000271.1 GCF_000966975.1 Streptomyces katrae
GAACAGGTGGAACGCGGCCCGCACGGGCAAGCCCGGCCGGGGCTGCCCGTGCGGGCCGCGGAGGGGGACACCGTGAAGCTGTGGCTGCTCAACCACCTGCCGACCGGCTGGCTGGCCGCGCTCGTGGTCGGCGGGATCATCTTGCTGGCCCTCGTCGGCAGCATGCTGGCCACGCGGTTCTTCCCGGTGCTCGCGGCCGGTGAGAACAACGACATGGTCGGGGTGGTGCTGGGGATGTTCGGCGCGATCTACGGAATCATCCTGGCCTTCGTGATCGTGAACCTGTGGACGGATCTGCAGACCGCCCGGACGGTGGTCGCCGCCGAGGCCAGCGCGGTCTCGCAGATCGTCCGCGACGCCGAGGCATTCCCTCCCGGGACCCGTACCGCCGTGCACGACCGCGTGGACAACTACGTCCACACCGTGGTGGAGCGGCAGTGGCCGATGATGCAGGTCGGCAGGGGCGACGCGGCCGTGACTTCGCAGGCGGTGGACGACCTGTACCGGGTGCTCGCAGCATACGAGCCGCGGTCGTTCTCCGCGCAGGCCTTCTACCAGGAGGCCCTGGACAGCCTGAACGAGGTGGCCGCCCAGCGGCGGGCCAGGATCTCCCAGAGCCATGACGAACTGCCGGCCCTCCTCCAGGTGCTCATCTACGGCGGAGCCGCCGTGATTGTCCTGATCACCCTCCTCTACGGGGTGCGGGACCGACGGGTGCGGCTGCTGTTCGTCGGGTCGGTGGCGGCGCTCATCGGGTTCAGCCTGCTGCTCGTCATCGTGCTCGACTGTCCCTTCGCGGGGGACATGAGCGTCTCGCCGCAGCCTTTCAAGGCCAGTGCCCTGGCCCGGTTCTGGTGAGCGGGCCAGGGCGTCCATGGCCATGTTGATCAGTGAGAACACCTGCTCATCCGCCCCGTCGTACTGAGGGGTGTGGGTGAGCACGGCATACAAGGCGACGCACCCACCCGGGGCCGTGGTGCCCTTCCGCCGGCGTGAACAGGGCCGTCAGCGTGACACTCACCGCTCATCGTGCCGGGTGAGGAGGCCGACGCGCTGCGCCCACACAGCGGCCTGGTCCTCACGCGGAAGACCCCCCTTCGGTGTGTTACGCCTGACGGCCGCTCGCGGGCCGTGACCGGCCGTCAGATGGGTGGGGTGGGGTTTGGGAGGAAGGTGGGGGAGGGGCGTTTGGCGCGGCAGAGGTCGTGGTGCTGATGGTGCGCGATGAGGGCCGCTTCGAGGCGGGAGGTGACGCGCAGTTTGTGGAGCAGGCTGGTGATGTGCTTCTTGACGG
>NZ_JZWV01000254.1 GCF_000966975.1 Streptomyces katrae
GGAGCGGACCACCGGCGTGCTCGGCGCGGGCGGCGCCGCCGACCTGCGGGCGCGCGGCGCGGTGCCGCCGGTGCGGCCGGTGACCCCGCCCCAGACCTGACCGGCGCGGGGTGCGCGCGACCGCGCCCGGGGCCCGGGCTCGCCCGAGTGGGCCGCGCGGCGGTGGTGAACCGGTGCCGTAGGCACGCCGGCGTTCCGCACCCGGCGGGTGGCACGGACGCGCACCCGGAGTTCGACCGCCGCTCCGTCGCCGCTCGGCGATCGCCCCCGAGGCGGGTGCAAGCGGCTGACGGTCTGTCGTGTCCGGCCCGTCCTGCCCGTCCGGGTTCCAGCCCTCGTCGGCCGGCGCGCCGGTCCTTGCCGAACCCGCCGGGCCGGCGCACGTTCGTGAGCCACTGCCCGGGTTCGGTCGCTGTTGCCGGCTGAACAGGCGGGCTGCTGCTGCCGAGTTTGTGGCGCCGTCGGTGCAATGGCGCCAACGGTTCCCTGTGCCGACCGCGGCTTGCTTGGCACCCGGTCGGTGAACGCCCGCCGCCTGCTGACGACTTCGGCTCGTCCCGGCCGACATGTGATCCACCGCACATCGGCGGAAGCGATGAGTCTTCTCCTCGTCGTCGGTCATACAGGTGACCACAACGAAGCAAGGAAGGCTCCACCATGACCGACACGCTCACCGCGCCCCGCCCCGTCCTGTCCGCCGCGCCCGCGCCGCGGTCCGCCGCGCGATGGGCTGTGGTCGGCGGTGTGGTGGCGGGGCCGCTGTTCCTGGCGGCCGGACTCGTCCAGGGGTTCGTGCGGGACGGGTTCGACTTCACGCGGAACGCGATCAGCCAGCTCGCTCTCGGCGACGCGGGATGGATCCAGAC
>NZ_JZWV01000272.1 GCF_000966975.1 Streptomyces katrae
GTGATGCCGAGCCGCCGGGCTATGGGGGTGTTCCCGAGGCCGGTCGCCACGAGCAGCAGGACGGTGCCTTCGCGATCGGTGAGGGTGGACAGGTCGCGGGGGTTCTGCGTCGGGGAGGGTGCTGCGCAAGTGCAGCGGTCGAGGGCGCCGGGTGTGGGCACTGTCTGATGTCCTTCACGTGCGGTCGTGTGCTGCGGCGTCGGGGTCGGCGTGCACCGGTGCGGGCCGCATATGCGTCCCCCTCTGGTCGTCATCCAGTGGCCGTGGCCCTGCGCGCGAGACGTGTGTCAGCGTGCGCGCCTCGTTCTGGATCACGTTGCCGTCTCCGCCTGGGACGCGATCGTAGAGAGTGCTGTCCGGTGCATGCCAGGCTCCGAGGCACCTCCCAAGGCACTGCCTGCCCTTTTTCCCTCACGTCGGTCCCGTGGCCCACCCGTACACGTCGTGCCGTGGTGGGTGGACCGGCGGCCACCGGCCCCGAAGTCCACTGTCCTGCCGTCCTTACTTCGGAGAGGCTTCTTCCCGGCGCCGGGAAACCGAAAAAACAAGGCTAGAACCGCTCTGGACCGAATATTCCTCCTGCTTGCCGGCGTCCTGAGGGAGGAATCACACACGCCATGCGCACCCCATGCG
>NZ_JZWV01000273.1 GCF_000966975.1 Streptomyces katrae
CCCCATGCGGACCGCCGTTGCCGTCGTCATCGCGACCGCCCCGTTGATGGCGGCAGCTCCTCTCGCCGCGGCCGCGCACTCGCCGGTCACTGTGCGGGCTCCGGCGGTCTCCGTCGCCGACAACGAAACCGCGCCTACTGAGCCGCCGGCGGCTACGCCCAGAGCGAGGTCATCGACCTCCTCGCCTCCATGGTGAGCTGACCTGATCCCTCGGTGGGGCGGACCATCCGCCCGCCCCACCCCTGTACTTGAGGAGCCGTCATGACGCAGCACCCCCACCGCACCGCCACTCTCCAGGACCTGATCGCTTCCCTAGGCGTGCTCCTGGTCATACCCGCTCTCGTCCTGCGCCGCGCCGGCCGCGACGGCACGCACCCGGATCTCGTCGCCGGCTCCTGGGGGCTGCAGGGCCTGGCCCTGCTGGCGGTCCTCGCCGGCATGTCTCTCGCCCTGGTCCGTGGGAGCCGGCCCTCACCGGGCATGTGGGTCCTGCTGGCCCTGTGGACCGCCGGGACGGGGACGGCCCTTCTGGCCCCCCACTGGTAGAGCCAGCCCCCCGCCCCTGGGGGGGGCGTCCACCGGGCGTAGCCGATCCGCAGGTGTTCCGCCTCGGTGGCGTGGTGCGGATACCGGTGGATCACCGCCGCTACGGCCCGCCACCCTTCATCCCCGAGGGTCGCGGAGGCGGTCGAGGGCCTGGCGGACGAGCGGTTCGTGCTGTCGCGAACCGAGCACCTGACGGAACTGCAGCGCCAGACCTTCAGGGAGTGCCCCGGCGAGATCCAGGGCCCGGTGGGTGGCGTGGACGGCGACGTCGACCTCGCCGAGGGCCAGGTGGGTCTCCACGGCGTAGCGCAGCCACTGGGCGGTGTAGGGGGAGGGCGGGCAGGACTGCGGAGTGGTGAGATGCTCGGTGAGCGGCCCGAACTGCCTCCGAGCGGTCTTCAACCGGCCGAGGTGGAGCGAGACCAGCGCACGGTTGACGGCCACCGCGTGATGCCGGGCGGCCATCTCGGCGGTGGTCGCGCCACGGGTGACGGCCCGGGACGCGTAGTCGAGTGCCTGCCGGGACGCAGCGCGGTCCGCGAGGTGCGCCAAGGCGAGCGCGCGGTGGCCGTGGAACTGGACGTCGGTCCCCGGCGCGGGACGCGGGTCGGCGGCGCGGGCAGCCCGCAGGAGCATGAGAGCGTCGGAGGGGCTGCCGGCAAGCAGGTGACGCAACGCGAGACGTGTCAGTGCTGCCGATGTAAGGGGCCGGCTGCCCGACGCGGCCGCGGCACGCAGCGCGGCCAGTACGTGCCGTTCGGCGCGGGTCTCCTCGCCGGCCGCGCTGCTGAGCCACGCGCACAGCATGCTGGTACGGGCGGCGAGGTGGTAGAGGAGCCCGGACACGGGAAGACCGCCAGGCGGGGTGGTGATCAGGGTGACGAGGTGGCGGTGCTCGGACAAAGCCGCCGTGTAGAGCGCGTCAAGCGGCAGGAGGGTGCCGTTCTCGTGTTCCTCAAGGGCCTCGATGCGGGCCTGCGCCCAGTCCAGGCGCTCGGTGAGAGGGCCGGCTGCGTCCAGGACGGCTGCGTCGGCGGCCTCGGCGAGGCGGACGAGCGCGCCGCGGACCTGTTCGGCCAGCGCCCGCCCCTCCAGCAGGAGGGAGGGCGAGCGGGGTGCGTCGGCCAGGTGGAGGGTGCTGTCCAGGACGAGCGCGGCGCCTTCGCCGGTGTGGGGAGCGCTCAGCAGGCCGGCGTCACGGCTGGCCAGGTACAGCCAGTGGGGCCATCCCAGGCGGCACACCTCGGTGGCCGGGACGTGGTGGATGTGCGCCATCGCCAGCTGCGCGGAGTGTTCGGGTATCGTGCGGCCCGACTCCCAGCGGGAGACCTTCTCACGTCGTGCGGCCATGTCGCCGAGACCGAGCGCGGCGTGCGTCTCGGCGACCAGCCGGGCATAGGCGGGATGGGAGAGCCCGGCTGCCGCCCGCAGCTGAGCGAGGGGGTGCAGCGTCACGGAGGTGAAGCCTCGGCGTAGGGGAACGGGGCCGGAAAACCGGCCTGGACGTTTCCGATGCTACGGAGCCCCTCGCGCCGGGGCGACCCGTCGAGGCACCCCCCTGGGCACCACCCTTTCCCGCCCATGCGTCGACCTCGTGGGCCTCCTCGGCGCCTCGACTATCGGTGTGCAGGGGTGCGCGCGGGCGCTCCCCAACGCCCGCGCTAGGCGCTCTCCAGCTTCCGGGCCACGTCCTGGCGTAGTTTCGGCAGCATCGCGTACAGCTTGGCGCCGGGGCAGGCGGTGGTGCTGATGAAGTCCCGGTGCCCGTAGATCGCGGCGGGGGCGAGGTTGTACTGGCGGCAGATGGGGGCGCACAGGTCGGCGAGGGCGGAGAACTGCACGGCGGGAGGCTCCACGCTCAGGTGGGTGCCCTCGTGTCCCCGGCTTCCAGGGCGGCCAGGCTGTCGTGGCGGCCTTCCAGGATGAAGGCGCCCCCGTGTCGATCCAGCCGTTGACGTCCATGTCGTGGTTTTGGATCTACCGGGCCGGCGGGTGGGCCCGGACGCGTGAGTAGTCGGTCACGTTCGCCGTGGCGGTGTGGACGATGATCCGGTCGGGGCGGACATCGAGGTCCGCCACATCCTCGGACGGTTCGCGGGCACCCCAGCCTTCGCAGTCGGTGACCTGGGGCGCCGGGGCCCCGTGCCGGCCTCCGGACCGTCGGGGGCCGGAGGCGGCGCGGGCCAGGCCAGGGGCGGCGGCGGGCAGGTTGGTGGCGGCTCCGAAAGCGGGTCCCGCCGGCGGACGCGGGTGCGGGCTGGTGCCTGCGAGCCCGAGGCCGTGCGGGCGGCGCTGCGGGGCCCGGACCAGGTGGCGGCCCCGCGCCGCCGCCGGGACCTGCCTGCCCTGCTGGACCGGTACGTGCCCCTGGGCCCGGACCAGGC
>NZ_JZWV01000274.1 GCF_000966975.1 Streptomyces katrae
CCGGAGCGGAGGTGCATCCGCAGTTCGACAGCGGCCCGGTGGTGGCCTGGCTCCTGGCCCACCACAAGATCGAAGTACCCACCGGCCCCGCGGCCGCCTACCTGACGCTGACCGGGCCCGTGGGCGCTGCGCACCGGTTCCGCCTCGGTGACCCGCACCTGGTCCTGGCCGACCACCCGGCCGGCGAGGGCAGGTTGTCCGGCTGGTCCACCGACGAAGACGCCGACGTCCTCGCACGGTGAAACAGCAGATCAGACACCACTTCGGCCTGCCCAAACCGAGCCTTCTGCAACACCCTTTTCGACGCCACCATCACATCGTGGGCGTACCGGCAGCGCCCGGCGTGGGCTCGTCGCGCTTGACGGTGGCGGGGTCGCTGGGGTGCCTGGTGAGAGGCACGGTCTCCGAAGTCAGCCAGTCGGCCGCCGTCATCGGCAGCGAGTCCAAGGCCCTGTGGAGCACGTCGGCTGCTGGCGCTTGCCAGAGACTGAGGTTGCGGCCATGTCCTGGCAGTGTCCAAAGGCGGACGAGGCGGCCTTCGGCGGCCAACTCCTGCGCGCGTCGGGCCTCACCTGATTCCACCTCTTCGACGGCCTGCGAGTCCGTGCCTTCCGGTACGGCGACGTTGAACGTGACCAGGTATTCCCCTTCGTCCGCCGCTAGCGGCACGGTGCCGCTCCCGGGGTCGTTGGCGTGCGCGCCGAGTGGGATGGGCTCATCTGTTCGCCAAATCCGCAGGGGCATGGATGCCAGCGTCCGTTCGAGATCATCAGGTCCGTCCGCCGCGAACAGCCCGATCGTGCGCCACTCTCCCGGCCCCAGAGGTGGACGCCACAGGCGCAGGACCCGCCCCTGAGCTGCGAGCTCGCGGGTGTGCGCGGCCTCGCGGGCCCGGATTTCGTCAACCTCGGTCTCTGAAGTTCCTTCGGGAACTCGGGTGGTCATCGTCACGAGGTATTCCATGGAACGTTTCCTTGGGAGGTCGGTACCGATCAGTTGCCTGTCGTTATGGGTCAGCCGACTTGTGCGCTCAGGCGAGCACGGCGAGGAACACCGGCAGTGGTGGCCGGTCGGTGAAGGGGAATTCGACGCTGAGATAGAAGCCGCGAAGATTGACGCCGGCCACCAGGTCGTAGTCGGCGTCGGTGTAGTCGGTGAACGGCTTCTCGATGTACACGCCGGCGTTGTTTACCAGCGTGTCGATCCGGCCGAAGCGAGCCATCGCCTGGTCAACGATCTTTGCGCCGGTACCCGGCTGCGACAGGTCGCCGGAGACATCGAGGACGCCCGGATCCTCCGACGCCGGGATGGACCCGCGAGACTCCGACGAGTGCGGATCCTTGTTTGCGATATGCCTCGACGACACCTGCACCAATGCCTTGGGACGCGCCGGTGACGATAACAACCTTCTTCGTCGAGCTCATGTCGTTATCCAAACTGCGGAGCAAGCCGACTGGTCAGGGCCGATCGTCCGGTGTCTCCGGCCGGTTCCCCAATACGTTACGTCCCGACCGACTCCGGCGCCGCCCGAACAATTTCCGGATACTGGGCTGGTTGCTGGACGCCGGCGTCTCGTCGTCGAGGACCGGGTGCCTTGTGCCGGGCCGCCCGTGGGGCGTTCGGGGGACGGCGGGGCTGGCTGCTCCGGAGAGTGGCGGTTCTGGTCACGGAAGTGAGGAGCGGTGGATGGTGTTCCTCGACGTGCAGCTCTCGGCGCCGGAGTTGTCCGCGACGGTGCAGGCGCTCAAGGAACTGGTGGAGCGCCTCCCGCAGACCTGCGACCAGGCCGCCGACGTCATGGACCTGCTGGGGTCCGAGGACCGGATGGTGATGGACACGGGTCGGCCCCCCGGAGCGTTCGTGGCTGGCTCTGTTCACGAGAGCGGGTTCTGGCCCAATTTTTATGGTGGCAC
This sequence comes from Streptomyces katrae, assembly GCF_000966975.1. GTDB lineage: Bacteria > Actinomycetota > Actinomycetes > Streptomycetales > Streptomycetaceae > Streptomyces > Streptomyces katrae. The sequence goes on from NZ_JZWV01000274.1 coordinate 1,914, forward strand.
CACGCTGAGTGACAGCTGACGAGCAGGGCGCTGCGAGTCCCGAGTCCCCGTGTCAGAACGGCGGGTCTTCGGTGCCGCCGCCCGTCCCGTTGTTTGCCGACCAGTATTCAAGGTCGGCCAAGCGCGCCTGCAATTCACGGGATGCGATGTCGTTCGCATTTTCCAGGTCACCGGTGTCGTGACCCCAGGCTTTGAGCGCATCCAGGGCGCGGTCGCGGTGGTAGCGGTTGGTGCTGGTGGTCAGCAGGTAGCAGGCGTGTTCGACCAGCTCGGCCCGGTGTGTAGCGAGTCTGGGGTCCTCTGTGAGGGGGATGGCCGCGACGAGCGCCGCGTGGCGTACTTTCGCATTGCCATGGCCGAGGAACGGCTGAACTGCGAAGTAGATAGCCGGGCGCAGGTTACGAAAGGCGCGCGTGTCCGGGCATGCTTCGAGGAAGCCTACGCCGAAATGACACTTGCCCATGGCGACGCGCTCGTCATCGGCGTCGTGGGCGGTGCCGCCGAGCCAGTTCAGGAGCAACTCACGGGTGGGGTGGCGTGACGGCACGTCAGCGTCGTGGTCGAGTTCGCCCACTTCGGTGGCCGGATGGTTGAGGATGGCTGCGAAGTACAGCGCCACTGGCACGGTGGCTTCATAGATGGTGTTCTGGTGGTCCACCTCGTTGTCCCGGTCTCGGTCGATGCGAGCGGCGAGGGTGTGGAGGCTGGGCAGGCCGTCCTGGCGGACCCTCGGCGGAGGCGATCGCCGAGGTCACCAGCCTGCTCGCGTCCGGAGACAGCAGAGGCCGAGGTCTTGGTCAAGGCTGAAGCGTACGACCGGAACTCGTCGACTTCCCCTATGCGGCGGGGTTCGTGGGCAGGAGTCGGGCGAGCCAGTCAGTGCGGGTTCGGCGGGCCGTGGCCGAGATGTGTGCCTGCGGGTACAGGGCGTCGAATCCGTGGAAGCCGCCTGCCCAAACGTGGAGTTCGGCCTGGCCGCCTGCCGCCCAGATGCGGGTGGCGTAGTCGGTGTCCTCGTCGCGGAAGACTTCGGCGGAGCCGGTGTCGATGTAGGTGGTCGGCAGGCCCGCGAGGTCGTCGGCCAGGGAGGGTGAGACGTATGCGGGTACCTCGTCGTCGGTGAGGTCGCCGAGGAGGCAGTGCCATCCGAATCCGTTCATCTCGCGAGTCCAGACGCCGGGCCCGTTCGAGTACTGGAGGCTGGAGGCGGTGGCGTTGCGGTGGTCGAGCATGGGGCCGATCAGGACTTGGGCGGCGATGGGCGGGGTGCCGAGGTCGCGGGCCAGCAGGGTGACGCCGGCGGCGAGGCCGCCGCCCGCGCTGGCGCCTGCGACGATGATCCGGGCGGGGTCGATGCCCAGTTCTTCGGAGTGTTCGGCGATCCAGAGCAGTCCCCGGTAGCAGTCGTCGACCGGGACGATACCGGTGGACTCGGGCGCGAGCCGGTAGTCGACGGAGACCACGACGGCGCCGAACTCGTCGAGCCACTCCAGCGGGATGTCAATCTGTGAGAAGCGGTCGCCCATCACCATCCCGCCGCCGTGCATCCAGTAGACGCAGGGTGCGGCGGTGGCGCGATCGGTGTTCGCGGGGCTGAAAACGGACAAGGGGATCGGGGTGCCGTCCGAACTCGCAGCGGTGACCTCGCGCCGGTTGACAGCGCGACCTTCCAGGAGGGGGGCGACGGGCATCGAGGAGAAGGGGCGTACCTGCGCCAGCACTTCCGGGCTGAGCTGGGACATCAGCGGCATGCCGGCCAGGAGTTCATGCAGTTCGGGGTCGAGGGAGGGGCGTGCTGTGGTCATGGTCGTTGCCTTTCATGGGTGGTGGCGGACGATCGGGCGAAGACGGGGGTCGCCTCGGCGGGCACCGCGGCGGCAGGGGCTGGGGTGTGGGGTGTTCGGCGGGTCAGAAGGCGGCCTTGCCGCAGACCGGCACGTAATCGGTGTACTCGGACTCCTTGGCCAGCAGTCCGCCGACCTGCGCCACGATGGCCTGGGCGGCCTCGCCGGCGAAGATCCGGTGGTGGTCCTCCTCGCTGGTCCAGCCCTCGGTGACGTGGACGACGTCGGGGGCGGACGTGCAACGGGAGACCAGGTAGACCACGCAGTACTCGCTCGCGCCGGGGTTGCCCTCCTGCAGGCCGGTCAGCAGCAGGTCGACGAGCCGGTCGCCCATTCCGGGCCTGGCGGTCAGCGTGGCGTTGAAGCCGTACGTGGCAATCATGGAGGCCTACTTCTGCGTTGATGGAGTGCGGTGATTCCATTCAATCGCCGTGACCTGCGGAAACGTTAGAACGATGCTCGCTGGTACTTGCACGATCCTCTCGAGTACGGGAATTGCAGCACAGAACAGTGCTGCAATGGGCGCATGCACCTCGAAGAGCTCCGCACCCTGCTGGCCCGGCATGCCCGGCCCGACTGGTCCACCGCCATCGACGGCGTCCTCATGGCCGGATCCGCCGGCGCCCTCGATGTCCGGCACGGTGCTCGCAGTCATCGCACAGGGCGCCAAACGCCTCGCGCTGGGCGACCGGGTCTACGCGTACGGCGCCGGGCAGTACCTGGTCGCATCCGTCGACCTGCCCGTCACCGGACAGTTCACCCAGGCCGACCCGGAGCAGCCGGCCCTCGGCTTCGGCCTCACGCTGGAACCGTCCGCCGTCGCCGAACTGCTGTTGCAGGCCGGTCCCGGCGACATCCCCCGCCCCGCCGGAGGCACTCCGTCGGGGATCGCCGTCAGTGACGCCCCGCCCGCGTTGCTCGACGCGGTGGTCCGGCTGCTGCGCCTGCTCGACGAGCCCGGCGACCGCGCCGTACTGGCCCCGCTGGTCAAACGCGAGATCCTGTGGCGCCTGATCACCGGCGAGCAGGGCGCGACGGTGCGCCAGCTCGGCCTCGCCGACAGCGGCCTCAGCCATGTCGCCCGGGCCGTGCGCTGGATCCGCGAGCACTACGCCGAGTCCTTCCGGGTCGAGGACGTGGCACGGCTGTCGGGGATGAGCGTCTCCGCGTTCTACCGCAACTTCCAGGCGGTGACCGCGATGAGTCCCATCCAGTTCCAGAAACAGATCCGGCTCCAGGAGGCCCGGCTGCTGCTCGCCACCCACCCGGGCGACGTCACCGGGGTCGGCCAACGCGTCGGTTACGACAACCCGTCGCAGTTCAGCCGCGAGTACCGCCGCCAGTTCGGCGCACCCCCGAGCCGGGACGCGGCCCGCCTACGAAGCACTGCAGGCGCCCTCCCTTGAGCGGCCAGACCATGAGGGAGGATCGTGCAAGATGAAGCGACGATAGTTCTACTGTTCCAGCAGGTCAGAGCGATTCAATGGGATCACCCCTTCTTCCGCGGGGCAGGAAAATGCCTATCCATCCGCGGATCCCACTACATCGCAAGGATCACCGCATGAAGACAGTTCTGATCACTGGTGCGTCATCCGGATACGGACGGGAGACCGCTCTGTACTTCCACTCGCAGGGGTGGAACGTCATCGCCACGATGCGGACGCCGCGTGCCGGCGTCCTGCCCGAGTCGGACCGGCTCCGCGTCGTCGAGCTCGACGTGACCAAGCCCCAGAGCATCACCGCCGCGTTCGAGGCAGCCGGGTCCATCGACGTCCTGGTCAACAACGCGGGCGTCCCGTCGATCAGCGTGTTCGAGGGCACCCCCATGGCCCGAGTGCGGGAAGTCTTCGAAACCAACACGTTCGGCGTGATGGCGACGACGCAGGCGGTGCTGCCCCAGTTCCGCGAGCGCGGCTCCGGCGTGGTGGTGAACGTGACCTCCAGCGTGGTCCTGGGCCACATGCCGCTCTCGGCCGTCTACAAGGCAAGCAAGATGGCCATCGAGGGGTTCACCGCATCCCTCGCGCTTGAGCTCGCGCCCTTCGGTGTGCAGGCCAAGACGGTCGAGCCGGGCGCCTGCCTGACGACGAACTTCGCAGCCAACGCGACGAAGGGCGCCTCGCTGGACGAGCTGGTCCCGGCGCCCTACGCATCATGGGCGAAGAAGGCCATGGGCGACTTCACGAGCCAGGACCTGTTCACCAAGGAGAGCGACGTCGCCGAGACAGTGTGGCGAGCCGTGCACGACACCACCGGCCAGCTGCGATTCCCCGCCGGCCCCGACGCGGTCTCGCTCTCCCAGGCGAAGTGATCAGCCAGCAGGCGAGGTCACGACGCACTGATCACCAGGAGCCGGCCCCGCGCCCACGCATCGGGTCGGCTCGCCATCGGGCGCCCACCCTGATAAGGGGCCGACCGCAGTCGGTCCGGCCATCAACCGCGCTCCGGAGGCCGGCCGACTGCATTACCGCCACGGCGCCACCCGCACCATGATCCTGAGCATCGTTCGTCGAGGAGCGGCCGAAGACAGCGGGGCTCGACCTCGGGGGCTCGGGGCAGGAGGTACCAAACCGGCGGCCCTCCTGCCCGTTACCCGCAGCACGCAACTGCCCCTGGCCAGGCCAGGGGCAGGTCGCTGCTCGCATCCCGAAGCTGATCACTGTGCAGGGCTGGACGCTGCGTGCGAGGCGTGGACCGTCATCCCTGCGCCCAATCCACACCGCGCCGTCGGGCGGTTACCGCGCCCGAGGCCGTCGGCTGACCGACTCGGAGTGCGGCGAAGGCGGCGAGCGTGACCTATTCCCGCACCGAGATTGAAGTCACTCGGGCGCGCTCATCCAGGCGATGGGAAGGAGGCGGTTGGCGGGCTGGTGGGGCGCAGTTCTGGTGGCGGTGGCTCGCTGGGGATGGCGGCGAAGCGCGCGAACCACCTCTCGTCGCTCCCCGGCGCTGGCCGCTTCCCCCAGGGACTTCACCGGGCATTCCTCCATCATGCCGGGCCGTCGTCCGAGCCGATGCCCGATCTGTTACTC
>NZ_JZWV01000275.1 GCF_000966975.1 Streptomyces katrae
AGATGTGTATAAGAGACAGACCGATGCCCGATCTGTTACTCCGACTCGGAGTCCCCCTCCGCGGCGTCCTGCTCGTCGGCGACGGCCTGCAGGTCCTCGGCAGCCTGGGCTGCCCGATTGCCGTTCCCCGCGAGGCCGTCCTCGATGTCTCGCTTGTCCGCGGCGATCCGGCGCTCGGTGTCGCGTTCCGCGGCGGCCTCCGGATCGGCCTCGCGTTCGGCATCCCGCAGGTGCTCCTGCGCCTGCTGGATCTGCTGTGCCTGCTCATCGTCGCCTGCGGTGGCGGCCAGGGCGGGTGTGGCCCCGAACAGGGCCACGGCCGCGAAAGTCGACGCAGCGGCCACGGACAGCCTGGTGACGAGCTTGCCGGTCATAAGAGGTCTCCTCCATCAGGGACGCGATGATCACGTCGCTCAACCCACATGACGGCCCGTGGCCGGCCGCGGTTCAACGGCCGGATAGGACGAAGATCACATCCCCTAGGTTGGACCGCATGACGGGCGGCCCGCCCATGACCTGGCCGAATGGGCCTGCCCCGCTCTTCCGATCAGGCGGGGCCGACTCGGGCCCGGCCACACGGGCGGGGGTGCCCGGCCGTGGCGTGGTGGGGGCTGGCTACACCCCGTCGGGGGACGGTCGGGGTGCGCGGGACCGGGTAGCGCTTTCGGTCGTTCCGGCTGGAGGACGCGGGCGCGCCGGATCAGCCACGGGTGTGACCGGCACGCCGCGCCGACGCGGCCACCAGCATCACGACCTGTCCGTTCCTCCCGCACGGCTTTGGGGAGGCCGGCCGGAGTGCTGCGTCGGGGCGGCACCCGGCGTGCGGACTTGGCGGGTAGCCCGCCGATGACATCGCGCTCCAGGATGTGGTTCACCCTCGGTGGACTGGCCGGCCGTGCGCACGGCCGCGGCGGGCCGCCCCCGCCGGCCGCACCGCACCCTGTTCCGCGCCGCGCACGGGCCCGGCCACCCCTACACCGTCAACGTGCTGACGGCTCGGGCTTCAGCCTCTGCCGACGCACCGACCCCGCCCGGCCGCCGACCCGCCGATTACTCAGGTCACTGACGCGGGGGCGTCACCTTCGCGGTGAACCCGCAGCACTCGAACGTCCGGATCCGGTCGCCGGACACCTTGGTGATTCTCACCTGGTCCAGGCGCGCGGTGGTGTCGACGGCCGAGGCGATCACCGCGACGCCGCCCGCGCCGCCCCGGATGCTGTCCTTGAACGCGGTGAACGTGCCGTCCTGGAAGGCGATCCCGAAGTAGTCGCTGTCGACGATGGTGTTGCGACTGGTGTCCACCGTGCCGAAGGCGTAGATGCCCAGTTGGTTGCCGACGAGGCGGTTCCCGGTGACGACGTTCCCCGTGTTGGCCAGGATGCCGGCGTGCTGGATCTCGGTGAAGAAGTCCGTGCCGCAGCCCGGATCCGGTTCGCGGCAGGCGTTGTCGCTCACGGTGTTCTGCTCGATCCTGCCGGTCGCATCGATGAACTCGATGCCGTCGGTGGAGATGCGTTTCTGGCCGGTGACGGTGTTGCGGAGCACCGTGGCCTTCGAGCTCGCGTTGAGCACGACGATGCCGGAGCCCTGATAGTCCGTGATCCTGGAATCCCTGATGTCTGCCGACCCCGTACCGGTGGGCAGGTCCCCGATGAGGACGGAGTTGGCACTGCGGAAGCACGGGGCCATGGGGGTGTCCTTGATGTGGGACACCTCCGCGTGGCTGAGGTCCAGGTGTGCTCCGCCCAGAACTCGGATGCCGGCTCCGAGGGCGCCCGTCTCGCAGGTGCCGGATCCCGGCCCGCTCACCGTGAGCCGGGACATGCGCACGGAGGCCCGGTTGTCGAGGAAGACGATCGAGTTGAGGCCATCGGGGCCCGTCACCAGATGCTCCGGGGCCAGGATCGTGCTCTTGCCGGCGCCGGCACCTGTGATGGTGAGGTCCTTGCCGATCCTCACCTGCTCCCGGAAGACGCCGGGCCGGAGGGCGATGCGGTCTCCGGGGTGCGCGGCGTCGACCGCGGACTGGACGGTCGGATAGGCGGCGGAGGGAACAAGCAGCTCGCGCGGCTGCGATGCGGCGGACGAGGGTGCGAAGGAACCTAGGACCACCGGGGCGAGCAGCATGCCGAGCGCTGCTGCGCGCCATGCGCGGAGGGGGTTCAAGGAGTCTCCTCCCGGGGGAAGGGCCGCCCGCGCCTGGTCTCGCGACGCGGTGGGACACGTGGCGGCAGGGCGGAACCGGCCGGTACTCACACCGACACCCGAGCACAGGCCGGGCGGAGTGTGCGGGGGCCGTGCCGCAGGTTGGGCCGGCCGGAGCAGCGGCACCACACGGAAAGGTGGGCGTCGGTCGTGGCGCGTTCTTCGCGCGGCGGGCGAGGAACAGGGAGCGGAAGCGAGGAACAGGGAGCGGAAGACGTTCAGCTGCCACCGCGGTACCGCGTAGTCCGAGGTCGGATCATGCGATCCGGCCGTATTGGGGATCCCGCCCCCGGGTGCTCACCGGGGGTGGGAGGGCGGGCGGGTGGATTCTGCGTGGTGGGACCGATGGGTGTTCGGTCGGACCGGGATGGTCCTGAGCCGGGCCCTCGGCCGGGGCACGTGTATGTCGAGTCGGTTGGCGGCCCGCTGGCCGGGGAGCTCGTGGACGTGTGCGGGTGGGAGCCGCGGGAGATCGTGGACCAGGCGATGTTGATGTGGGACCACGGCCGGTTCGGGCCGGCCAGCCGCCCGGAGGAGGATCTTCGGCATCGGCTGGCCGCCGCGGGCTAACCCCTCGTCGCCCTCGAACCCGTCGCCCGCCCCGAGGGCGCCCTGCTCCCGCGCAACGACGCCCTGCGGGTCCTGTCCGGCCTGCCCGCCGACACCCCGCCCCGCCCGACTACGGGCTGCGTACGGGGAGTTAGTCCTTCTTCGCCAGGTTCTCCATAAGATCCTGGGCCTCGTCGACGGCCGTGACGATCGTGGCACTGTGCTTGCCATCGGTCTTCTGGTCGACGATGTCGCC
>NZ_JZWV01000276.1 GCF_000966975.1 Streptomyces katrae
TGGACCCGTCCCCTCCGGTGGATTGGTGTAAGGGGCATGAGGAGTGACCCGGTCCGCGCCGGAGCCCGCTGCGAACGCGGCCACCTCCCCGAACGCCCCGAGGCTCACGCGGCACGAACGGAATGCCAGACTTTGCTGATGACCAACGCCAAGGACACAGTCCGCGAGTTTCTCCTGCAGGTGCGATCAGGGCTGCACCCTGACCGGGCCGGTCGCTTCATGGCCGGCCGGGTCCGAGCCCACCAGATCGTCTCGGAGGCACCAGCGGTCGTGGAGCGGACACCGCAGCAGTACGCCGAGCACGTCCAGGAGATGCTCGACGCATACGGCGCCTTCACGCTGACGGTGGACGAGCTCATCGCCGAAGGCGACCGCGTCTATGCCCGCTGGACCCAAGTCGGACGACATGTCGGATCGGTCGACCACTACCAGCCGACCGGTGCGCAGCTCATAGCGATGACCAGTGCGGTCTACCGCGTTGAGGACGGCCTGATCGTCGAGTACTGGATCCAGATCGACCGGCAGGGAATCACCTCCCAGCTGGAGCAAGCCGCTTCCGCGCGCTGATTTCAGACTCGATCCGCAGGCATTGTGCGGACGCCGGGCGCTCTGTTGGCGGCTTGCCGGGCTGGTGGTTTGCCTCTTCCCGGAGGCCTGCCGGGTGGTGACCGGCCCGGCGTGCCGCGTCCGGGTGGCTGCCGCCGGTCACGGCCTCGACCACCTGCTGAGCGAGGGACGACCGCGCCCCATTCCCAGTCCTTGGCCTGCCGTGTCGCACCGTCGGCTCGCAGGCGTCGCGGATCGGGTGGCCGGTGTTCGGCTGCGCCCTGTCGCGGCCGGGAGCGGGTCACGGGCTGTGGTCGCGTCCGTCGCGGGGTGCGAAGGCTGTGAGGGCTTCGACGTCGCTCGCGCGGGCGTGCAGGAAGTAGTCGGCCGTCGGCCCATGCGGTGATGTCGGGGTAGGACGAGTCCCGGCTGAGCCGGGTGGCTGCGGCATGGAGGTCGAAGTGCGTGGTGCGAAGCTCGATGCCCGGGCCCAGGAGGGCCCAGTGCGCTCCAGCCCGTCCGTAGGGCATACCGACGCTGCCGGGGTTGATCACGAGACGGCTGTGGGCGAGGCGGACGAACGGCATGTGGGTGTGGCCGCAGACCACGGTGCGGATATCGGCATCGAGTCCCTCGAAGACCTCCTCCCAGCGGTCGAGGCGGGAGTCGACCAGGACGACCTCCTCGTCGTCGCGGGGGGTGGCGTGGCAGAACAGCACCTTTCCCAGGCCCTTCACAGTCAGGGAGAGTGATCGTGGAAGCGAGTTGAGAAGGTCGAGATGGTCCTCGCGGAGTTGCTCGGCTGCCCAGGGGGCGATCGGGTCGGGGATCGTTTCGCGTTGTCCCCGGCGGTACTCGAGGAGTTCGCGGTCGGCGTTGCCGCTGATCCACACGACGCGGTCGCCGAGGCTGGTCAGCAGGTCGAGGACCTGGGTGGGTTGCGGGCCGGCGGTGATGTCGCCGGTCAGCACGATGCGATCGGCGGTGCCGAGGTCTGGTTCGGCGAGTACTGCTTCCAGGGCAGGCAGGACTCCGTGGATGTCGGACAGAACGGCTACACGGCTCAGCATGCTCACCACTGTCGGCCGGAAGCGGCCGCGGGGTGTGATCTTTCGCCGCGCGCGTAGTTCCAGAGGGGGCAGTTGGCCCCGGCACTGACAGCCCCAGCCCGAGTTCGGTCCACCGCCCGCACCCTCGGGTGTAGAGGGCGACCGCTGGGGAGGCAAGTCCGAAGCTGACGAGCCCGGTCCATACGCGTCTGGCCATCGCGGATCACCACCTTGACCCTGTCTCTTATACA
>NZ_JZWV01000277.1 GCF_000966975.1 Streptomyces katrae
CTGCTGTTCCGTGCTCCACGCCCGCCCTGCCTGCGGCCTGACCCCTCGTGCCGGTCCACTCGCGGCGTCGGCAGGCCGAGCAGGACGGGCCCGCGGGGTGCGGCCGTATCGATCTGGCCGATCTTGGCTTCGGCGCCGGGGAGGCTGACGCGAAGGCCTTCGATCTCCCCGAGCCAGCCCTCGGGCTCGGCGTCGGCGATCCGGTCGAAGAGGTTGTCGCGGATCTCCACCAGCCGGCCGCGCTGAGCGGGGTCAGGGCGCAGGAGGGAACGGCGGACGCCCCGTTGACTCGTGCCCGAAGGGGATCTGTCGCGATCGGCCGTTCCCCGGGGGGAGCTGGGGGAGACCGGCGACCGGTACGAGCCGTACCGGCTCGTCGACGCTGACGGCGTGGCCGTGGCGGAGTGCTCGCGCTGCGGCGGCCGGCGCGAGTCGGCCACCCGCGACGCCGAGGGGGCGGCCGCTGTGTCCGCGCTGTCTGATCACGGACCCCGCCAACCTGGAGACCTGAATCGTCTGCGGCAAGCGACGCATGGTCTGCACCCGGACTCCCGACGGGCCGATCTGCCCGAACTGCCGTCCCCTGCCATACCAGCGAGAAGTGCACTGCACCGTCTGCGGAGGCTTCCAGGACAGCCACTCCGGCACCCCCGGCG
>NZ_JZWV01000278.1 GCF_000966975.1 Streptomyces katrae
AGGCTCGTCCGGCCGACTACGGCGCTCAGCTTTCCGGCCGGGGGCCCTGAGCGTCGCGCTCCAGCCCGGCCCTACAGTGGGGCCTCAGGTCAGTGACCTGGAACTTTCTGTCTTGAGGAGTGCGGTGTGGGGGAGATCGCGGCGGCCGGCACGGCGCTGGATGGGCTTGAGGAGTTCCGGGGCGAGCTGACCGGGTACTGCTACCGGATGCTGGGCTCGTACGCCGAGGCCGAGGACGCCGTACAGGAGACGCTGGTCCGGGCGTGGCGGAGCCTCGACCACTTCGAGGGGCGGTCTGCGCTGAGGACGTGGGTGTACCGCATCGCTACCAACGTCTGCCTGGACGCCGTTGCCTCGGGCAAGCGGCGGGCGCTGCCGATGGATCTGTCCGGCCCGAGCGAGGGCAGCTCGCCTCCGGCACCGCCGGAGGACGCCGCCCTGTGGGTGGAGCCCTGCCCTGGCGGTGATCCGGAGGCTGCCGCGGCGACGGGCGAGTCCGTGCGGCTGGCGTTCGTCGCCGCGCTGCAGCACCTGCCGCCCAGCGCTCTACACTGATTCTGCGGGACGTCCTGGGCTTTTCGGCCCGTGAGGTCGCCGACCTGCACGGCTCCACCGTCGCGTCGGCCAACAGCGCCTTGCAGCGGGCCCGCGCCACACTGGCCGAGCGTCGCCGGGCAACAGATGTGCCGGCCGCCCGGCCGTGCGACGACAGGGTCCGTCAACTGCTGGCCGACCGGTACGCCAAGGCCTTCTCCCGCTACGACATGGAGGAGCTGAACATGCTCCTCCATGTCGACGCCACGCTGTGCCTGCCCCCGTACGCGAAATGGATGCGCGGTGTACCCGACATCCAGGCGTGGCTCAATGGCCCCGCGATCGGCTGCCGCGACTCGCGTCTGGTCCCGACTGCGGCGAACGGCTCCCCCGCCTTCGGGCAGTACCGACCCCACCCGGACGGCAGCGGCTACCTTCCTTGGGCGCTGCAGGTCGTCGAGTTTTCCGGCGACCGGATCACCGGCATCACGGCCTTCCGTGACACCGAGCGCCTGTTCCCCCTCTTCGGCCTGCCGGACCACTTGGACAAGGGCTCCGGAACCGGTGCCCGCGCCTGACCGGAATCACCTCCCTCCCGCCGGGCGGTGCTCCGACTGATGGTGACCGTGATCGCGGAGCTCAGACGACCGCGTGCGCCACCAGCAACCGCAGGCCTCGTCTCGGGCCGCGTACGCCATCGCGTGCCGGACCACCTCGCCCGCCCGGCTCTCCGAGGCCGCGCCGTGCAGGCGGGCCGCCGTCCATCCGGGCCCGCAGACCGCCCGACCCTGAGCGCGACCGTCCGGTAAGCCGAACCCCGCCGAACACCGCGAGCGGGCCGCTACCGGGCGCGGTCAGCCGAGCCCCGGTCGCCCCGGACGCTCCGGCGACCGGGGCGGCGAGCGCGTCGGCGTTGTCGCCTGGCCGCTGGGCGTGGTTGGCTTCCTGATCCTGGTGTTCGTAGGCGTCTCCACCGCCGGCCAGCGGCGGGAGAGCGGTGCGCCGCGGGAAACCCTGCTACGGCCCGGCGACCGGCCGTGGCGCCGCAAGAACGAGTAGGCCTCTTCAGTCGGACGCCGGGCCTGTTGGAGGCGACGACAGCGACCATGGAGTGTCTTCTCCCCGGCAAGACACCTTCCGAGCGGGAGGCGTCGTCAGCGTCGGGTAACGCGGTTCGGGCGATCGACCTCGCGTGTCGCGGGCCTGGTGGCGCTATGACACGACGCGCTGCTGCGGGATCGGAGCACCCTGGCCAAACCCGGGCGTGACGCCACGCCGCCGTCGCGGCCGGAGTGCCCGGGGCCAACGGTGTCCCGGCTGACGGCGCCCGGTGGCGGCCCGCTCGCGGTGCTCGGAGGAGTCCGGCTCGCCGAACGCTTCCGCTCAGGGCACGGGGGCCTGCGGTCCGGGTGGAGCGGCCGGCCCGGCTGCGGGGTACGGCTGCGGACCCTTCGGGTCGGCGGGGTGGTCCAGCACGGGACCGCGTGCATGGCCCCGGGGCGAGGAGTGCATGTGCCGCCGGTTCGGCTACGGCGGATCAACTTCGGTGCCGGACCCTGCCGGTGGTGCGCACCGAACGCGCCGGTCGACCCGGCTGTCGCCGCGGCCG
>NZ_JZWV01000255.1 GCF_000966975.1 Streptomyces katrae
TTCTGGCTGGCGGCGGTCTTCCCCGCCGACGCCGGAGCGGGATTCCCGGCCGGGGCGCCCGAGGCGACCGTGATGAGCGCACACGGAACGGTCCACATGGCGGCCGGGATGCTCGGCTACCTCGCCCTGTGCGCCGTCTTCCTCGTCCTGGCCCGTCCGCTCGCGTCCCGGGGCCTGCGGGGCTGGGCGGTTGCGTCCCGCGTCGTCCCTGTGG
>NZ_JZWV01000256.1 GCF_000966975.1 Streptomyces katrae
TCCCGCGTCGTCCCTGTAGCTGTCCTGGCCGGTTTCATGGCCTCGGCCGTCTCGGTCCTGGCGTTCACCGCCGGTGCCGGTCTCGGACTGCTGTGGCTGAGCGTGGTGACGGCCCGCCTGGCCTTCGTGCCGGCCGACCGCTAGCCGTCCGTCGTCCGGCCGGGCGTGATCGACTCGACCAAGATCAACACGATAGGAAACGGGAGCACCCATGACCGACGCCGTGAAGGGTCCTGCCAGCTACTTCCCCTCCATCGAGAAGAAGTACGGACGTCCGATCGCCGAGTGGAAGGACCTCATCCGCACCTCCTCGCTGACCAGGCACATGGAACTGGTCAACTGGCTCAAGGCCGAGCACGCGCTCGGCCATGGCCACGCGAACGCCCTCGTCGCCCACACCCTCGCCGAGGCCAACGGCAACTGATCAGGCGGCGACGCCGGCCTGACGGCCGCACCGATTCCCATCACCGCGGCGCCCGCAGCTCGTCCGCCCCGCTCCGCCCGGGAGCGCCGGCCTTCCCCGGTCTGCTCGCCGGCGGTGGCGCGGGGCGGTCCTCAGGGGGTTGCAGGTGATGCTGCGGAGGCGCCCTTCGCCGGCTGGGTTTCCAGCAGGGCCCACAGCCGCAGCCCTTCCGTGTCGTCCGTGTCGGTGCCGCACGCGGCCACGCTCCGCAGGGCCCCGAGGGCGGGGAGGACGTCCTCCTCGGTGCGGGCGGGAGTGTGGGCGAGGACCAGGGCGAGAACGCGTTGGTCCTGGTCCGCCAGGTGCAGGCTGAGCCGACGGCCTCCGGCGGTCACGGCCGCTTCGGCCAGCATCCGCACGCAGGTCGTCAGATCGTCCGTGCTGATGCGGGTGTACCCCCACTCTTCGACGGCTTTGACCGCCGCCGCAGCGGCCTTGACCGGCGCCCACTGGTCAGAGCGGAAGGTGAGCGCGCGGGTGGGCCGGTTGCGGATCGTCATCCTCAACCGGGGGCGCTCAACCGCCGCCGCCGGCTTGGTCGTCGGCTGCGGCCGTGGCGCCTCGACCGGCCGTTTCGGCGGCGGCGGAGACTTCGGAGGATACGCCGGCGGAAGCTTGGGGCCCTTGGCCTGTACGGCATCGCTCATACCGGACCACGGTACGCCGATGCCGACCGGCGCGGGGGAAGTCCTGCGACAACCCGAGCTTGCCACACCGCGGATGCGGTCGCGAAGGCCGGTGGTGGGGGGGGCGCTCACGCCCCGCCGGGTGGTGTCGTCCGGTGGGTGATGTACGGGCCGGCAGTGCGCGCCAGGGGCTGCCTCCACACGTTCAGCCGGGTGGCGATCGCGGGCCGAGCGGCGTCCACCTGCCCGAGGATCGGGACCGGCGCCGTGTCCGCTACGACGGCGTCCCCATCCGGATCGCG
>NZ_JZWV01000257.1 GCF_000966975.1 Streptomyces katrae
GTCCTGCCGACATCCGGGCTCTTCCCTCGCGGCCGCCGGCGGTAGGACGCCGCCGAGGTCCGCGGACGGCACAGGCCGGCCGAGGGTCCCCGCGGTGTCGTTCTCCGGGAAGCGGCCAGCTGGGTACCGTCGTGGCGGGTGACCTGGATCGTGTGGTCGCCGACCCACGGCGAGGCTGTACGTGGTGGTGACCGAGGCGCTGGCGACGCCGGAGCTGACGTGAAGGTGTTCGGCGCGACCAGCGCCCGGTGGCCGCCGTCTCGTCCGTCCTGGTAGGCGGGCGGCACCTGATTCGCCTCACGCTGAAGTAGGCCTTCGCCCCGGTGCCCTCCGCACACACACCACGTCCGTCAGTGCGGGCTTGTCGTAGGTGTTCTCCGACATGACACAGCCCATGGCCACGCAGCCGCCGGGTGCGACCGGACGCCAGCACGCGCCGTAGTGCTTGCCGCCGCTGCTCACGTCCTTCCACACGACAGGCAAGCTCCAGCTCGCCGAAGATCATCGAATTGGCCAAGACCGCTCCGTTGGGCCGGGTTTCATCCCGATCTCCCGAGATTCCTTGATCCAGTTCGGCCATGCGCCTCCCCCGCACGGGGCCGCCTTCCCCGCCTTGGCGGAGCGCACCCTCAGGCTCTCGGGAGCACGTCGCACCGCCCGGCGGGCAGTTTCCTCCCTCGCCACGGCCGCGGCGGCGTCGCAGGAGTTGGTCGTGGGTGGTGTCGGTGTCACGCAGTTCGTCGATGTCTTTGTCGATGTCGGCGCTGTGGCCGCGGGCCGGCAGACGTCGGTGTCGAAGAGCCCCGTCATGCCACCTCCCCCATTGCCTTCGTAGGCATGACAAGAACTATCAGTTCCTTGATCATCACGGTCAATCGGCATCCGTGGGCCGGGTCCGTCGTGATCGGGTCGGTCCTGCGGCCGGTGCGCCGGCGGGAATGCCCGCGGCGGGCAGGGGAGCGGACGGACCCATGCGGCCAGAACCTGACGGCAAGACAAGAGTGATCGGAAGGCGGCTGCGTCCCCGCCCGTTCCGGACTCGCCCCCGTGATCCGGGCCAATGGCAGGGACCACCGCTGCGTGTGCTCCAGGGAGGGAGACGGGGAGGGACGATCGTGTGCCGGCAGGCCGCCCCGTCCAGCGC
>NZ_JZWV01000258.1 GCF_000966975.1 Streptomyces katrae
GCCCCGTCCAGCGCTTGCGGGTCGCGCGCCCGGGGTGGTTACAAGGGGCGAAGTCTTGCCGAAAGCGACTCCAGCGGCCGACGGCTGTCCTATGCTGCGTGATCACCGACTCCACCGAGAGGAAGCCACCATGGCCGCGGAGAACACGCCCACGACCCCTGAACCCACCGAGCAGGAAACCCCCTCGGTTGCAGAGAGCCCCGCACTGGCCGCCCCCGCGACCAGGACAGGAGGCCACAAGGTCGGCCTCGCCCTCGAACTGGAGCCCTGAGCCAAGCCGCAACGGTGGGCCGGCAGCTCTGCCGACGGGCAGCCGATCGCCGCAAGA
>NZ_JZWV01000259.1 GCF_000966975.1 Streptomyces katrae
CGTCCGGCCGTGGGGCGGCCGGGGCCGGCCACTGACGCAAGGGCGGGGATCTGGCTTGTGATCATGGACGGTGCGCGGATGGACCCCCACCCATTACCGACCTCGCTCCGGGCCGAGGCCCCCGTGCGCCGCTGGCCGGCAGCCGGTGATGCGCCGTTGTGGCTCCTGACACGCGAGGCAGACGTCCGTGCGGCCCTCGGCGATCCCCGGCTGACGGTGGACCCCTCCTCCGTACACACCGGCCCGGTACACGACGGCTTCTCCCTCCCCGAGCCCCTGCACGACAACCCCCTAACCAGGGACGGCGCCGGCCACCAACGCCTGCGTCGCTTCGCCGCCGCGGCCTTCTCCGCGCGCCGAGCCGAAACGATGCGCCACCGCATACGGTCCGTCACCGCGCACCTGACCGCCGGCCTGGCCGCACGGCCCTCGGCCGACCTGATCACCGACTTCGCCATCCCGCTGCCGCTGACCGTCACCGCCGACCTGCTCGGCGTCCCCAGCGCCCACCGGCCGGCCCTCGCCGAATGGACGGCGGCCATGGTCACGCACAGCCGTCACTCCCAGCTCGACACGGCCGTTCACCACGTCCGACACCCACCGGCAGATCACCGAGGACGAACTGGTCTCCCTCGCGTTCCAGATCTGGTGGGCAGGCATCGAGAACGTCACCCACGACATCGGCCACGGCGCGCTCCACCTGCTCACCCACCCCCACTACGCCGACACGTTGCGCGCCGACCCGCGGCTGCTGCCCGCCGCCGTCGAGGAAGTGCTCCGGCACACCGCGCCCACGGCCACGGCCGCCCCCCGTTTCGCGCGCACGGACCTCACGTTCGCCGGCGCGCGGATCGGTGCCGGGGACACGGTGCTGCTCAGCCTCACCTCGGCCCACCGCGACCCGGCCGTCCGCCCCGACCCCCGCCGCTCCCTTCCCTCGCGCGCACCGAAGGCGCACCTTCGCTTCGGACGCGGCCCCCATCACTGTCTGGGCGCGGCCCTTGCCCGCGTCCAGCTCCAGACCGCTCTCGGCCACCTGCTGCACCTGCCCGGCCTCGCCCTGCTCCCCGGCCGACCTGTCCGGTACCGGGTCTCCCTTCGGCTCCACGGCTTCGACGAACTCCCCGTCGGTTTCGGTTCACGTGACTCGGGTCCGATCGTCCCAGCGCCCGGCAGGGTCGGCCTACCGCCACCCTGGCGCGCATCGACGTGACCCTGCCCTGTGGTGGGTCCTCAACACCATTGTCCGCGTCGAGCACGAGGGGGGTGGCTCAGAGCCAGCCGTGGTGTGCGGCCTTGATACCTGCTTCGAAGCGGCTGCTGGCGTTCAGGCGTTCCATGAGATGGAGGACATGTGGCGGCCGACGGTGCGTGTGGAGATGCCCAGTCGTTGGCCTGCGACGTCGTCGGTGAGGCCGGTGCCGAGCAGTCGCAGGAGTTCGCGTTCGGTGGGGGTGAGGCCGGTCCGGGAGTCTTCGGGGCAGGCGGCGCCGAGGGGGACAGCGGTGCTCCACGCCTGTTCGAAGAAGTCGAGCAGGGCGGCGAGGATGCCGGGTTCGGTGACGTACAGGGCACCCTTGCGGTTGTCGGCCGGGTCGATGGGGACCAGGGCCTGCGCGCGGTCGACGACGACCAGGCGCTGAGGGATCGTGGGGGCGGTGCG
This sequence comes from Streptomyces katrae, assembly GCF_000966975.1. Classification (GTDB taxonomy): domain Bacteria; phylum Actinomycetota; class Actinomycetes; order Streptomycetales; family Streptomycetaceae; genus Streptomyces; species Streptomyces katrae. The sequence goes on from NZ_JZWV01000259.1 coordinate 1,664, forward strand.
GACCTCGCTGCCCTGGCCCAGCAGCCAGTGCGCGTAGGTGCCGACGTGGGGCTGGTTGCGGGTGGCGTCCTGGTAGAGGGTGCGCATGGTGATGCCGCGCCCGAGCGCCTCGGCGTCGGCGAGGCGGCTGGCTGCGAGGTCTTCGGGGCTCTGGTTCCCCGGCTGGCTGCTGAGGACCTCGGTGGTCGCGCTGTGGCCCATCCGCTCAAGGCGGCCGTGTATGGCATCCATGCCGAGGAGTCGTTCGCCGTGGGTGGTGCGGTCCTTGGCTCGGTCCGCGACCAGACGTGTCACGGCGGCTCGTGATGCGGCCAACTGAGCCTGCCGTGAGGCCAGTTCGGCCTCCTGGGCCGAGAGCATGTCGGCCAGGCCGATGTCGGGACTCACCGCGCGCATCTGACCGGGCCGCTCGGCGGAGGCCCGGACCAAAGCCAGCCGGCCCAGCTCGTCGAGGTGGTCGTGCACGCCTGCGGGGCTCAGGCCGCAGTGTGCGGCGATGTCGTCCACACCGTATGCAGGGTGGTCGAGCATCGCCTGGTACACCGCTATCGCCCCGGCCGTGAGGCCCAGAACTTCAAGCATTTCATCCCCCCGGATGACAGGAATTCTTTTCCTCGAGTGGCCGGCTGGTCTCTTCAGGCAACTCGTCGACATTTCATACAGGAAAATTTGTTGGCGGAAGGTGCTGCACGTCTTCAGTCACGCGGAATTACGTCGCATGTGCAGGCAACGGGGCGGCGGGCAGACAACCCGCCGGCGTCTCGCATGTCCTCTCGCGGAGGCGCTGGTCGACAGCATCACCGTGGTCGGCAGGACGCCAGGCCGGAGGGGCGATGATACGGGAAGAGCAGCTGCTTTCCGCGGCCCAACGATCGTTCCTGATTCTGCACGCGCTTTCCCCGTGGCAAGCGGACCCTCTGTTCCGGCGTGGTCGAGCGGCCCGCTGGACTCTCGATTTACCAGCCATTCTCTCAAGCCCCGGCGAGGAGGTCATTGGCGTGCAGTGCACAGTGTCTTGACGGACGGTCGACACCGTCGCCCACGTGCGATGGCATGTGAGGGGGGGGGGCAGGCCCCCACCGCCGGAACGTTGAAATATAGACCAGGTTAGGGTTGGCGATCCGTTTTTAGTGCATACGTCCAATCCGGTTCGGGCGTGCGCGGGGTGTCTCCTTGCATGGCGGATTCCCCCCGTGTAGACCGTTTGTCATGCTGCCTGAAGTGACGTTTCGCAGTTCCGAACTGCTACCCGCCGACCGTTTTGAATGCTGGCGGTCCCTCATGTCGGAAACGCATGCGCCAATGGACATGCAAAGCGAGCATGCTGACGATTTCTGGGTGAATCAGCGAACTATTTCGCTCGGTGAGGCAACCGTTTATCCCCTGGAATGTCACCCTCTTACTTTCCGTCGCACGCCGAAACTGATCGGGAAGTCGGACCCGGAAGCCTATCACCTTTCTTTCGTCAAACGGGGGACGGGAGTCGTTACGTTGGGCAAGGAGACAATCGTGCACACCGTGTTCGACTACCACACCAGCGACACCTCGCGCCCGTTCGATCTCTGCACCGGCCGGGAGAAATTCGAGGTCATCGGCATCGAAGTGCCCAAGGCCCTCGTTCCGCTGCCCCCGCGCATCGCCGGGCAGGTCATCGGCAAGCGCATATCGGCCCAGCACGGTATGGGGGCCCTGTTGGCCACGTTCCTCACCCAGATAACGACGGACAGCCACTCCTACCAGCCAGCCGACGGTCCACGCCTGAGCACTGTGCTGACGGACCTCGTCGCCTCGCTCTTCGCCGGCGTTCTCGACGCCAACCGGTCCTTGACTCCGGAAACGCACCGCCAAACCCTCACCCTCCGCATCAAGGCCTTCATACAGAAGAACTCCGACGACCCGCGGCTGGACGTGGCTGCGATCGCCGCCGCGCACCACATATCCGTCAGTTACCTCCACCGTCTGTTCCAGCGGGAAGGGGACGGAGCGACGGTTGCCGGATTCCTGCACCGGCAACGACTTGAGGGAGCGCGGCGAGACCTGTCCGACCCTCTACGCCCGGAAGTACCCGTGCACGTCGTCGCCGCCCAGCGGGGCTTCAGCCACGCATCCGCCTTCAGTCGGGCATTCCGCGATGCTTACGGCATGCCTCCCGGGGCCTATCGCAGGCAGTTCCTGGGCCTCGAGCGCTCATGACACGCGCGGGGCCCGGCCTGCCTACCGCCCCGGGTTGCGGAGGCCATGTGTCGCCGATCATCGGATCGTTGGCCTGGAACGCCGGGTAGCGGCGTGGGCGGACCGGGTTCCACCTGGCGCAGGTGATGCGGCAGTACCTCGCCGGTGGCCTCACCACCGGCTCGCCTGAGGACCGATGGCAGGTGTTGCCCGGTGCTGTCCTGGCCCACGCCGGGCAGGGGCCGGACCGCACGCAGTACGAGCCGGGCCCAGAGAAGTTCGTCTTCCCGGTCGAGGCTACCCCGCCCGCGGCCCCGTCCCGCTCGGAGCGATCGTGGCGGGCGTCCGTCGACGTACAGCTCGAACCTCGGGTACCGCGGCGAAGGCCCGGATGCCGGCCTCGCACGGCCTGCCTCCACTCGCCGCAGTGCGAGCTCCCCGAGGCGGGCTGCCAGGGATCCGGCACCGGCGTCCCGGCGTCACATGCTGCGGTCGCGCCGCGCCCCGCCTTTCGCCGGTCCTCTGGAATTGCTTGCGGCGGCAGCTGCTTGGGGTGTTCCGGTTCACGGGCCGGGAGGCCGTGCGGTGACCATCATGGGCGTAGGGGCCCACGGCATCCGGCTTCCGGCATCCGGCGCTCCGGCATCCGGCAAGTCGGCACGTGCACGTCCTTCCCGGCGGACATCCGTGCCGACGGCTCACCCGGTTGTCCACCGCCCCTGTGTGGCTGCGCCGATGTCTGCTCCCGCCAGCGCCCTTCCGGTCGAGCAGTGGGCCGCCGCTGCGGGTCCGGGACCGCTGCCGTGAGAGGAGTGGGTGCGCCACGGGCAACCGGTGCGCGGTGTCGGCAACCCCGACCTTGGCATGTACGCGTCAATCTGTCCGGATCCGGTCAGGCCGATTGGCGACACCTGGAAGGCCTTCCGCCCGCCTTGCCGTGCGGCGAAGCTATTGATCGCCGCCAGGGAAACAGCCGGAAGCGGCAGCCGAACGGAGCGTCAACCGCGGGACGCCCCACCGGCCCGGCACACCCGCCTACCAGCAGAAGAAGGACCTCCATCATGCTCCGCACCCGTATCGTCCAGGCCGCCGCGGTCGCCGCCGCCTCCCTCACCGTCGTCCTGATCGCTCCCATTGCCTCCCACGCCGCCACCACCGCGACGGCACCCGCCCAAGCCGCCGCCACATCCGACAGCCTCGGCTGGGGCGGAACCACCCCCACCTCCACGGACAGCCTCGGCTGGGGAGGGGCCGTCCAGACGAGCCTCGGCTGGGGCGGCTGAGCCCGCGATGGACGTCGTCTACGCAAGCCTGAAACGCCGACACCCCGGTGTGGGGGCGCAGGACGGCGAGGCAGCCGAGGCCGTGGACGCACTGTGGGCCCACGCCCAACCCGCCGACGGGCTCCAGCACGCCACCGCACGGCCCCTGGACGATCGGATCGACCTCCTCCTCTACTTCCTCAGCCGGGACCCGTCCGACCAGCCGGACGCCGTAGGCCGCGCCCACAGCCTGATCTCCCGCAGCCACCGGACCTCGTCCGTGCTCCACCGGCGCTACCAGGCCCCTGAGCCACCGGAAGCGACGGACCCCACCGACCGGTGACCACCACCCCGGCCACATAGGACATTCCCCACCCCGGCCTCGGCGCCCACACCCGGCGGTGCCGCCCTGCCCGCGACAGCACTCGCCGAACCCCGCCGCCAACCTCTTGCGGCCCGAGCGCGCCCCGCTGTCTGCCGGCCTGCGACACCGACCGATCCACCTGCCCGCCGGCACCCGAACCTCACGCTGCCCGCAGCCGGCCTGACAGATCCCGGCCTGACCTGCCAGCAGCGCCCCAACAGACCTTCACCACAAACCACTTGGAGCTTTCGATGTCCCGCATCCGTACTCGCCTCGCCTCCTCCGCGGCCGCCCTCACCCTGGCCGCCTCCGCCCTCGGTATCCTGACCGCCCCCGCCGCCCACGCTGCCACGCTCGGCGACTCGATCGCCGCGACGGCGACCGGCCAGCTTGACAGCCCCGCCTGCGGAAACGGCGGATCCGGCTACTACGCCCCCGGCAGCAACCAGACCTCCAGCTGCTCCGGCGGCTCCAGGACCCACGCCTGGTGCGCGGACTTCGCCGGCTGGGTCTGGGCGCAGAACGGCGTGAAGAACCTCGGCATACTCAACGACCTCGCCAACAGCTTCCAGACCTACGCGGAGAAGTACGACGGCGGGCTGTCCGGCACACCCCACGTGGGCGACGCCGTCTTCTTCCACCCCGTCTCCTTCTTCGGTACCGACTACGACCACGTGGCGATCGTCACGGCGGTCAACTCCAACGGCACCATCAGCTGGACCGGCGGCAACCAGGGCGGGTACCCGGGCAAGGTCTCCACGAACACCGCGTCGGGCGCGGTCGGTACGGTCGTCTGGCAGAGCGGGGGCTACAACGTCAGCATCCGCGGCTACGCCAGCCCCGTCGGCGGCACCACCCCGCCCGCGCCGGCGCCCGTCATCAAGTCGTCGGCGGTGGGGGTGTTCCGGGACGGGACGTGGGCGTTGCGCAATGCGTCGGGTGGGATGACGACGGCAGGGTTCGGGCAGGCGGGTGACATTCCGATCACTGGTGACTGGGACGGTTACGGCCATGACCAGCTCGGTGTCTTCCGCCCGTCCACGAACACCTTCGCTCTGCGGCACGACGACGGCAGCAGCAATTCGCTGGAGTTCGGGAACCCGGGTGACATTCCGGTGCCGGGCATGTGGGACCACAACGGTCACGCGCAGATGGCGGTCTACCGCCCTTCCACCAACACCTTCACGGTGCGTCACGACAATGGTTCCACTGACTCGGTGACCCTCGGCAACCCGGGCGACATTCCGATCGTCGGTGACTGGGACGGCGTCGGCCACACCCAGATGGGCGTCTTCCGCCCCGCTGCCACCGACAGCGACCAGAACACCTTCGCGCTGCGCCACGACGACGGGTCGGTGACCACCGCGTCCTACGGCAACAAGGGCGACCT
>NZ_JZWV01000260.1 GCF_000966975.1 Streptomyces katrae
GGTCGGTGACCACCGCGTCCTACGGCAACAAGGGCGACCTCCCGATCGTGGGTGACTGGGCCGGCAAGGGCCGTACCAGCTTCGGTGTCTACCGGCCGAGCACCGCCACCTTCGCCCTGAACAACGCCTACGCCGGCACCGCCGACGCGGTGACCACCTACGGCAACCCCGGCGACACCCCCGTCACCGGCAACTGGAACTGACACAAGCACCGCGGGGCGAGCACCGTGAACCGACAACCTGGTCACGGTGCTCGCCCCGACGCGTGCCGTCGTCAAGGATCCCAGCGGCCTCCGGACACCGGCCAAGCAGCTTTGCCGTCCGTCGGACAGCCGACCCGATCGCCCACGGCCGTCTTCGGATCAGTCTGTTCGCCCCCGCAGGGAGAGCACGGCGCGGAGGGCCGGCGCGCTGTCGAGGAGGGCTGCGGATCGTGCGGTGATCCCCGCGTCCCTGGCGGCCAGCACCGAATCGACGTCCCGCGATCGGCGGCCATCGCGGAGCTGCGGCACAAGGGCCCGGAGCGGCGTGATGCGGTATCCGGCCTTGCGCAACTGGTGCACGATCCGCGCGTCGCGCACCTGGGCCGGTGTGTAGCGTCGGGTTCCGCGCGCGGGGTCGCGGTCGGGGACAACGAGGCCCTCCGCATGCCAGTGCCGCAACGTCGAGGGGCGTACGTCGAGGGCGGCGGCAAGCTCGGAGATGCTCATCGCGTCCGAGGCGCGTACGTCGTCGATCGGCTCGCGGGAGATCGCACGTGCGGCGTCCTTGGCCTGCCCGAGTTCGGCCCGCTCCCGGTCGAGTCGGGCGTGCGCCGCGTCGAGGAGGGCCAGGGCCTGCGAGGTCGGGCCCCGATGGAAGGCCCGGACGATTTCCTTGGCCTCGATCGGCCCTACCGCCGCGGCGAGGGCCCGGTAGGCCAGGGCGCACTGCAGATGCAGCTCGCCGTAGGTCCGGTACCCCGTGGCCGTGCGCGCTGCGGGTGGGAGCACACCGTCGCGTTCGAGGTTGCGGATCTGCTGGACGGAGTATCCGACGCTACGCGCGACATCAGCAGTGCGCATACCACCTGATTTGAGACTTGCCACGTGGAAACCCTATGCCAGAGGCGCTCCGGCGGCCGAAACTCTCCACAAGCACTTCCGTAGAACACTGGAGCACATGACGAGTGAAGAGATCATCAGCTTCGTGAACACCCTCGACGGCGTCCTGATCCTCAGGCCCGCACCCGGCGACGGCACGCCGGAAATCAGCTGGGGCGACACGTTCTTCTACTACGCGCCCGACGGCGTCACGCCGACGGCGTCCCAGCCCTTCGCGACCGTCGTGACCAAGGACTACCCCGATGACGAGTCGTCCCGCTTGGACAGGCCGGGCGCCTTCCGTGTGAACATCGCCGCCGGCAAGGACGCGTTCATCCGGTGGACCGGGCACGCGCCGCGCGAACCGGTCAGTGCCGAGGTCGACCCCAGCGCAGCCGACACCGTGATCGCGCACCCCGTGTACGGCAGCCTGGGCTGGCTGGCCGTGGTGAACCCGGGCGAGCGTACGCAGGCCGCAACCCGCGAGCTGCTGCGAACCGCCCACCACCTCGCCCGCTCACGCCACGAGCGACGCACTGAACCGACAGCATGATGAAGGGGCTACGGTCTGCCGGGGGAGCGGACCGAGATCCCCCGGCACTGCCGGGGTGGAGGCGGTGCAGTAGCGGCCGAGCGCCTCGCCCGTGCTCGCGCACCGGCAGCCTCCGGTGGGGGCCGCAGCCCTGACCCTCACGGTTCTGGTTCTTTGCCCGGGCGACGGAATACGTCGGGCGCCGGTTCGTCAAGCACGACCGGCTGAACCACGTCGGCGGCCGCTGGGCCTTCGCCTCACTCAGCGGAGCGGCAGGCACGGACGCCCACTACCGGTGCCGAAGGGCCGGCGGAGACGGGCACGTTGGAGGGCGTCCAGGATCCGGAGGCGGACAGGGTCCGCGCGCCAGGACTGGTCCGGAGCGGACACCTCCAGCTCGACATGCCGGCCCGCATCGCGGATCACCCACGCCTATCGGGGGGCACGTCGGCGGGAAGCGACCGGTCTCGAACCCGCTTGTAACGTTCCGCCGTTTGGCGGCACTGACGGGTATGAGCCATGACGACCCGCGTGCACTGCTCCTCAACCGCACGCCGAAGAAGAGCCCGGCGCGGAGCCGTAGGCAGGCAGTACGCCTCCTACGGGAGGACGCGCGGCGGCTGTCCGATCCGTGGCAACGAGGACGGGCCGAGCACCGCGCCATGAATCCATGACGTGGAACCTGCTCCACATCGCCCGGCTGCCGCTCCGGCCTCAAGAACCCCTAAACCCGCTGTCATCAGCAACGAAAGGCTGAGAACCATGACCGTCGAGACCGTCGAGACCGCTCCCACCTGCGCCTACCCCGGCTGCACCCACGCGCCCGAGCCGAAGGCGCCCGGCACGGAGGGACCGGCTTCCCGTTACTGCGACCACCCCGACCACAACGCACTGGGCGCCTTCCGGAAGTTCCGCGCCAAGCGGCAGCAGCGCAAGGAGGACAAGCGAGCGGCGGCCGACGCCAGGAAGGCGGCCAAGGAGGAAGCGAACGGAGCCGCTGAGGGGGCAACCGCCGCCGGGCAGTCGTGGCCCGCCGCCTCCGCCCCGGGAGCCCAGGTCGTGTCCCAGGCGCACGGACACACCCCCGCCACCGAGACGTCCGAGCCCGCCCCGGCGCTCAAGGCCATGGAGACGACGGAAGCCATGGCTTCCACGGCGGCCGCAGATTGCGGCGACGGCGCCCAGTCCCGCGACACCGTCGTCGCACTCATCAGGCAGCTCTCCACCGACCTCCCCGCCTACATCGAGGAGTTGGCGATCATCACCGACTCCGCGGCGGCCGAGGCGCGCATCGAGACGGTCACGCGCGCGTCCGCGCAGCGCATCCTCGCCGCCGAGGAGCGTGCCACCCTCGCCGAGGAGGCGGCCGACATGGCCGTCACCGCGCTCGACGCCGCGATCGAGAAGTTCGCCCAGGAGACCACCGCGATCCGCGAGGAGGCCGCGGGCAAGGTCGCCGACGCCGAGTTCGTCCGGGCCGAGCTGGAGCGCTACCGCGAGCGCGTCGGCATGCTCGAGGTCCGGCTCGACGCCGTCCGCGACGAGGCCGACGCGCTGCGCCGCGCTCAGGTGGCAACTCCGGCGGCCACGAGCTCCCCGGCCACCCCTGCTGAGCACGCCCACCCCGCCGGGAACTGTTGAAAGTCGTAGACGGACCGGAGCGGCGGACGCTCATCCGTAACGTCCGCCGCTCCTTCCATCTC
>NZ_JZWV01000261.1 GCF_000966975.1 Streptomyces katrae
TACCCGGTACCCGGTACCCGGTGCGCCGAGGCAGTTGCCGAAGCCGCCCCCGCGCCCCACGAACACCCGAAACGAAACGGAAACCCTCATGTGCCGCAGCAAGCGCCGCAACGCCCTCTGGATCACCGCCGCCGCCCTCGTCGTCGTGGCGTCCGTCGGGCTGTACCTCTTCCAGCCCTGGAAGCTGTTCACCACGGACCGCGTGGATGAGGCGCCTCCCGCGGCCGCCGGCCGGCAGGCGGGCACGGTCAAGCAGGTGGCGAGCGGGGCGTTCATCTCACACGAGCACGAGACGAGCGGCTCGGTCGAGATCCAGCAGCTCCCCGACGGGAAGGCGACCCTGCGCCTGACGAACCTGCGCACCTCCGACGGTCCGGCCCTGCACGTGTGGCTCAGCGACCAGCCGGTCAAGAAGGGCGGAGGAGACAACCTCGACGACGGCAAGCACATCGACCTCGGCGGCCTGAAGGGCAACGAGGGCAACCAGAACTACGCGATCCCCGCCGGCACCGACCTGAACAAGTTCACCACGGTGACCATCTGGTGCGAGCGCTTCAGCGCCTCCTTCGGCGCGGCCGCGCTCAGCGTCCGCTCGTGACGCGCTGACGCCTGCGCCGCGACCGCCTCACTGCGGGACTGGCGCTCCACGGCGACCACGACCCCGGTGAGGACCACGCCCCGGCCCTGCCCGGCGACCGACGCGCGCACCGGGATTCCGGGCGCGCTCCGGCGCTCCCTGCGCGCCGTCGTCAGGGCGTGTACGGCGGCCGTGACCGCTCCGTGTTCCAGGTGGCCGAGCAGGCTGGGGACCAGCCCCCGGGCCGTCGACACGTCCCAGGCCAAGCGGCCGCGCCGCACGGGCGTTACGCGTCCCGCTGCCAGTCCCGGAAGGCGGAGAGGAGGTGCTGCCTGGCGTCCGACGAGATGCCGTCCGGCGTCAGTTCGCCCGTGGTGGCGATCGTCTGACGGAACTGGTCGAGGTAGGTCTCGCACCCGGAGCACTCCGCGAGGTGCTCGATGAAGCGCCGCTCGTCCCCTTCGGACAACGCGCCGTCGAGGAACTCTGTCACGAGCTCCACGAAGTCGTTGCAGTTCACGCCCGCCCCCTCCCGCCCGCGACACCCTGGGCACCGAACAAGTACGACTCCAGCTTACGGCGTAGCAGAGCCCTGCCCCGATGGAGGAGGACACGCTGGTTCCCCGGCGAGATCTCCAGGAGCGAGCAGACCTCCTCGGACCCGTACCCGGCGACGTCACGAAGGGTGACCACGGTACGGAGGCGGGGCGGGAGTTCGTCGATGGCCTCCGCGATCAGCTCGCGGACCTCGCCGCGCAGCACGTGGTCCTCGGGGATGTGCCAGGGACGCGGTTCCTGCCCGGCGACCCAGTGCCCGGCGTACTGCTCGCCGGGGGCGCGGAAGCGCTCGGCGTCGACGGTCGGCCCTTCCTCCTCCGGGAGCAGGCTGGCGAAGGGGACCGTCCTGCTCTCCTTGGTGCCGCGCGCCTTGGCGGTGTTGACGAGGATCCGGTACACCCACGTCTTCAGGGACGCACGGCCCTCGAAGTTGTCGATGCCCCTGATGACCGCCAGCCACGTGTCCTGGACGGCCTCCTCGGCGGAGTCCTTGGTCGACACGAACGACATGGCGAGCCGGAGCATGCCGCCCGACCAGGAGTCCAGGACCAAGGCGAACGTCTCCTCGTCACCTGCGCGAAGGCGCTGCACCAGGACCTCGTCCGAGGGCAACTCGCGTGGGCCCGCCATGATTCTCCCCTTGCCGGCGTCAACTGGAAGCGTCAGCCTAGGGCAGCGGAACTCGGGCGGGGTCCGCGGGGGTGCGTTCGGTCATCTTCCTGTAAGGACCTTCACGGCCGCCGGACGCCGAGATCAGTCACGGGGCAAGCCGCGGAAGGCTCCGAGGAGTTGATCGCGCACCGCAGGGGGCAGGTTCGGGCCGGGCAGTGCACCCACGGCCGCGCTGGTCTGCCGGAACTGGTCGAGGTACGTCTCGCAGCCCTCGCAGCGCGCCAGGTGGACGAGGCAGCGCAGCTCGGTCGGCTCGCCCATGGCGCCGTCGAGGAACTCGGTCACCAGCTCAACGAACTCGGCACAGTTCATGACACCTGCCTGTTCTCGTGTGGCGGACGGACTGTCGACTCCCACCTGCTCGTCCCGGTGAGGAGTCAACACCTATCACGATGCTGTGGCGCTGCCGAACCACGCGCGGATCATGTGCGGCGACGCCGCACCAGCCGCCCGGGCCGGCATGCGGCGAGCACGGCCCGCGGGTCGCACAGCGAGGTCGGTGGAAGGAGCTGGTAGATCTGCAGCAGGGCGCGGTGCAGCTGCGGGCTGTGCCCGACCCGGCTCATGAGGACCAGGAACCGGTCGGGCCAGCTCGGCATCCGGTGGTAGAGCTTGCGGCGGTTGATCAGTTTGGCGTAGGGGTGGATGGGCGTGTTCGGGCCGATGTGCGCCGCGAGCTCCGACATGGCCGACGAGCCCAGCTGCTCGACCCGCTCACGGAAGCCGTTCGGGTCAGTGGGTGGCCGGTCGGGCCCGCGCCCGTACAGCATCAGCAGGACCTGCCGGTCTTGCAGGGCCGCCACCAAATCCTCCGCGCCCGCGCGTGACGTGCTGCCCGATCCCGTACAGGGCCCCCGTGAACCCCAGCTCCTGCGGTGTTCCCAGCCAGGCGGTCGCGTACGACCGGCCGGAGTCGACCCGCAGCTCCTCCGGGGCGGGGTATCCCAGCGCCCCCAGCCACGCGGCCCCGCCAGGGACATCAGGTGGTCGCCGACCAGCATGGCCAGCGAGCGGCCGCCGACGCACGGACGCGACCCGCTGGCCAGGGGAGTCTCCAGGGCGACGTGGACGGTAGCCAGGCCGTGGCGTATCGGGCTGTCGTCGGGGACGGTCGCCGCGGCGTGGACGAGTTCCATGGAGGCGGCCGCGCGCAGCAGGGCGTCACATCCGGGCTGGCCGGACGCCCGCCACCCCCAGTAGCAGAAGGCCGCCCTCATGCGCTTGCCGTGCCGCGCGGCCACCCGCAGCTGCTCCGTGACCGGCCGCAGCGCGCCGTCGATCGTCACGAGCCGCTCGGCCTCGGCCGCCAGGAAGTCCTCCAGCAGCGCGTCGATCCGGCCCTTGAAGCCGGCCGGGTCCCAGTGCTCAGACTTCGTCGGCGGAAGCGGCCCTGCGGGCCACGACGTGCTGGGCCGGGACCTCCAGGTGCGCCGGGGCCGCCGGTGCGACGGGCTCAGGGCGATACGGCCGCGGGCCATCTGCACCCGAAACGGGCCACGACGACCCCGACCCGTGGACGCGCGCATGGGCGGCGGCCATCGACGACCTGCGCGCCTGCGCCCTCCCCGCCCCCTGGCAGCGCGCCCAGGACGGCATCCGCGCCTACGCCCTCGGCTGCGTCCACGAAGCCTCCCTGCGCCGCACCGCCTCCCTGCCGCCCCTGGACCACTACCTGCCCTTCCGCTACGCCCTGGCCTCCGGCCGGTGGATGGCCAGCCTGGTCGAGATCGCCGGCGAGTTCGACCTTCCTCCCCACGAGATCGCCTCACCCCTGGTCCAGGCCGCCCAGGAGACCGCCCTGACGGCCGCCTTCCTCGACAACGAACTCCTCTCCCGCGGCAAGGAGGAGGCCCGCGGCGAGTACGACTGCGGCCTGATCCCCGTCCTGCTCGCCGAATCCGGGCCCCGCACCCTCCAAGAAGCCGTCGACGACACCGTCGCCCTGCGCGACCGCGTCATGGACCTCCACCTTCGGCTCGCCGCCGCCGCCGTCCGCGCCGACGCCGGCCCCCGCACACGCGACTACGTCGACCTCCTCGGCCGGGCCTCCGCCGGGATCACCACCTTCAGCCGCGACACCCTCCGCTACACCACCCCCCACCAGCGGAAACCTCCCATGACCTCCCACCCGACACCGCCGCGCCGCGGCCCCTGCCGATCCCGGCTCCCTCCCCAGATCGGGCGATGGACACAGCGGGCCCACTGACAGCGAACGGGATGGAACCGGTGCACCACCACGCGGGACAACGTCACACGGTCGGAAGAACGGATTCCGCAAGGGCAGGCAACCCGTCAGGCAGAGCACCGGGGCGCCCCTGTCCATGGAAGGAGTGTGGAAGTCCTACGGCGCCCGGAGCGTGCTGCGCGGGGTGAACGTGACGGTCGAGCCCGGCACCCTGCTGGGCGTGACCGGTGGGAACGGCGCGGGCAAGACCACGCTGCTGCGCACGATGGTGGGCGAACTGGCCCCCGACGAGGGCGCGGTGCACCGGGACGGCGAGATCGGCTACTG
>NZ_JZWV01001646.1 GCF_000966975.1 Streptomyces katrae
GGATAACCTCGTAGACGTGTCGTCCCTTGCGCTGTACCGCCGCTATCGCCCCGAGTCGTTCGCCGAGGTCATCGGGCAGGAGCATGTCACTGTCCCCCTGATGCAGGCCCTGCGGAACAACCGGGTCAACCACGCGTACCTGTTCAGCGGGCCGCGCGGCTGTGGAAAGACGACCAGCGCGCGCATCCTGGCCCGCTGCCTCAACTGTGAGCAGGGTCCCACTCCCGACCCCTGCGGCGAGTGCCAGTCCTGCCGGGACCTGGCGCGCAACGGGCCGGGGTCCATCGATGTGATCGAGATCGACGCCGCCTCGCACGGTGGTGTCGACGACGCCCGTGACCTGCGCGAGAAGGCCTTCTTCGGGCCCGCGTCCAGCCGCTACAAGATCTACATCATCGACGAGGCCCACATGGTCACCTCGGCGGGCTTCAACGCCCTGCTGAAGGTGGTCGAGGAGCCGCCGGAGCACCTCAAGTTCATCTTCGCGACGACCGAGCCCGAGAAGGTCATCGGGACGATCCGCTCGCGTACGCACCACTACCCGTTCCGGCTCGTGCCGCCCGGGACCCTGCGCGACTACCTCGGCGAGGTGTGCGGGCGCGAGGGCGCCAAGGTCGAGGAGGGGGTGCTGCCGCTCGTCGTGCGGGCCGGCGCCGGGTCCGTGCGTGACTCCATGTCCGTCATGGACCAGCTCCTCGCCGGTGCCGGTGAGGAAGGTGTGACGTATGCCATGGCCACCTCCCTGCTCGGGTACACCGAGGGGTCGCTGCTGGACTCCGTCGTCGATGCCTTCGCCGCGGGGGACGGGGCTGCCGCCTTCGAGGTCGTCGACCGTGTGGTGGAAGGCGGGAACGACCCGCGCCGGTTCGTCGCCGACCTGCTGGAGCGGCTGCGGGACCTGGTGATCCTGGCCGCCGTGCCGGACGCCGGGGAGAAGGGGCTCATCGACGCCCCCGCCGATGTGGTGGAGCGGATGCAGGCGCAGGCGTCGGTGTTCGGCGCCGCCGAGCTCAGCCGCGCCGCCGACCTGGTCAACGCCGGGCTCACGGAGATGCGCGGGGCCACCTCGCCGCGCCTGCAGCTGGAGCTGATCTGCGCCCGGGTGCTGCTCCCGGCCGCCTTCGACGACGAGCGGTCCGTCCAGGCCCGGCTCGACCGGCTGGAGCGCAGCGGTCCGCCCGCCGGGGCCCCGGCCTTCGCCGCCGCGCCGCCCGCCATGGGATACGTGCCCGCGCCCGACGCGCACGGCATGGCCCCGGCCGGGCCGGGGGGCGGGGTCGCCGCGGCGCGTGCCGCCGTACGGGGTCCCGTGGCGGAGGCCGGGCCGGTGCAGGCGCCCGCCCCCGCGGCGGTACCGCCGCCCGCGCCCGTGCCGGAGCCGGCGCAGGCTCCCGTGCAGGCCGCGGCTCCCGTACAGGCTCCGCCCGCGCAGGCGCCCGGGGCGTGGCCCGGGGCC
>NZ_JZWV01001647.1 GCF_000966975.1 Streptomyces katrae
GAGCACGACGAGAGCACCGCTCTCGTCCCCAGCCTCCGCCGGGGCCGCGACGAGGCCGTCTGCGCCGTCACCGCCCTCGGACGGCTGCTCGTCGCCGGCGCCGTGGCCGACCGTACGGCGTTCTTCGCGGGCTCCCGCGTCTCCCGTGTGGACCTGCCCACGTACGCCTTCCAGCACCGGACCTTCTGGGTGTCCACCTCCGTGGGCTCGGTCGGGGACGTGGCCTCGGCCGGTGTCGCCGCCGCCGGCCACCCCCTCCTGGGCGCCGCCGTCACCCTCCCCAGTGCGTCCGGGATGCTGTTCACCGGCCGGCTCTCCCTCCACACCCACCCGTGGCTGCGCGACCACCAGGTGCACGGCCAGGTCGTGTTCCCCGGCGCGGCCATGGTGGAACTGGCCGTACGGGCCGGTGAGGAGGTCGGCCACGGGCTGCTCGACGACCTGACGATCGAGGCCCCGCTCGTCCTCCCGCCGTCCGGCGGCGTCCAGCTGCGGCTGATGCTGGCCGAGCCGGACGGGCACGGTCGGCGTGCGCTGAGCCTGTTCTCCCGCCCGGAGGACGCCGGCTCCGACGAGCCGTGGGTCCGTCACGCCGCCGGCGCCGTCCTCCGGACCCCGGACGTGCCACGGGGAGCGGGCGCGCCCCTGGCCGCCTGGCCGCCCGCCGGGGCCACCGCGCTCGACACCGACTGCCTGTACGAGGTGCTGGCCGCGCTCGGCTTCGGCTACGGGCCCGCCTTCCAGGGGCTGCGGGCCGCGTGGCAGCTCGGGGAGGAGGTGTACGCCGAGGTCGCGCTGCCCGAGGCGGCCACCGCCGACGCCGGCCGGTTCGGCCTCCACCCGGCGCTGCTGGACGCCGCCCTGCACGGCATCGGCCTCGGTTCCTTCGTCCCCGAGGAACCCGGCCGGGCCCGGCTGCCGTTCAACTGGTCGGGGGTGTCCCTGCACGCGTCCGGGGCCACCGCCCTGCGCGTCCGGATCGCCCCCGCCGGCCCCGACGCCGTCGCGCTGACCCTCGCCGACCGGACCGGAGCCCCCGTCGCGGCCGTCGAGTCCCTCGCGCTGCGCGCCGTCACCGCCGAACAGCTGGAGGACGGCTCGCTGCGCGACGCGCTGTTCCGCCTGGAGTGGGCCGAGGCGGCGGCCGTCGACGGTGGGGAGCCGGGCAGCTGGGCGTGGCTGGGCGAGGAGGGGGAGAACGTCCCCGCGTACGTGGTCACCCGGACCCCGGGCGGCGAGGTCCACTCGGCCGTCGCGGAGGCCCTCGCCCTGGTGCGGGCCTGGGCGGCCGACGAAAGGTACGCCGCCTCCCGGCTGGTGTTCACCGCCGACGTCCAGGACGTGGCCACGGCCGCGGTGTGGGGTCTGGTGCGGTCCGCGCAGACCGAGCACCCGGGCCGGTTCGCGCTGGTCGAGGCCGCCGAT
>NZ_JZWV01001648.1 GCF_000966975.1 Streptomyces katrae
GGGTGGAAGGGGGCTTCGGGGCGCGTTTCGCGGCGCGGCCCGGGCGGGTGGTCGAGCCTCCGGGGCGGCCCGCGCCCGCGCGCGCGAGGCGGTCCAGGAGGTCCGCGTACGCGGCGCGCGTGCGCGCCCCCGGCTCCGTGCGGCCCGTTTCCCAGGAACGGACCGTGCCGGGGGTAACCCCGAGCTCCGTCGCGACCTGTTCGTGCGTCAGTTCGCCCGACTCGCGCAGCCGGCGGCGCTCCTTGGGGGGCGGCAGGCCCCGCTCCGAGCCGGAGCCCGTCTCGACGTCTGGCGTCATGTCACACTCCCCGCGACCTGGCAGCACAGCGCTGGGCGATAAAGTACATAAACGTATATTGAGCGACACAACGGACAATCGCCTGTTACCCACCCATAGCGCGTGTCGTTGGCACCATGACCGTGTGACCCAAGTGATCGAACGCGGGGCCCCGTTGCCGGCGGCCCCGCAGGCCCGGGCGCCGCGCCGTTCACCCGCGGCCGCCGCCTGTGTGCTGGGCGGCGCCGTGGCCGCCGGACTGGGGCTCGGCTTCCTCGCCGTGCTCGTGATCGTGCTGTGGATCAGCTCCCCCTACCCCGACAGCGGCCCCGGCGGGGCGCTGCACCTCGCCGCCGGGCTGTGGCTGATGGCCCACGGGACCGAACTCGTCCGCTACGACACGCTGTCGGGGGTGCCGGCGCCCGTCGGCGTGACCCCGCTGCTGCTGGTGGCGCTGCCCGTGCTGCTGATGCGGCGGGCGGCCCGGCTGGGCAGTGCCTCCGGGGTCGGTGTGGGAGTCGGCGTCGGGGCGGAGGCGGAGGCCGAGGAGGTGCTGCCGGCGAGCGCGGTGTTCTCCGCCGTGCTCTGCGGCTACCTGGGGGTGGGTGCGCTGGCCACCCTGTACGCGGCGGGCGGGCCGATGCCGGCGGACCCGATCAGCGCCGCCTGGCACCTGCCGCTGGTGGCGGTGTTCGCCGCGGGCGGCGGGGTGTGGGCGGCGAAGGGCCGGCCCGCGGGGTCGCTGCCGGGCTGGGTCCCCGGGTTCGCGCGCCGGGCGGTGGCCCGGCCGCGGTACGCGCTGGCGCTGCGCTCGGGGGCGGTGGGGGTGCTCGTCCTGCTGGGCGGCGGCACGGTGCTGGTGGGGGCGTCGCTGGTGTGGCACGCGGGGGAGGTGCAGTCCGCGTTCCTGACGCTGACCGGGGTGTGGTCGGGGCGGTTCGCGGTGCTGCTGCTGGCGGTGACGCTGGTGCCGAACGCGGTGGTGTGGGGTGCGGCGTACGGGCTGGGGCCCGGGTTCGCGGTGGGGACGGGGGCGACGGCCACCCCGCTGGGGTTCGCGGGGGCGGCGGCCCTGCCGAGGTTCCCGCTGCTGGAGGCCCTGCCGCCGGAGGGGCCGGGGAC
>NZ_JZWV01001649.1 GCF_000966975.1 Streptomyces katrae
CAGGGGGGCCGGTGGCGGCGGGGCTGGCGGTGGGGTGGTTCGCGGTGCGGCGGGCGCGGGAGGTCTCGTACGGGGAGACCGCGCTGACGGCGGCGCTGGGGGCGGTGGTGTGCGGCCTGGCGATGGCAGGGCTGGCGGCGGCGTCGGCGGGAGCGCTGGGGACGCGGGCGCTGGCGGCGTTCGGGCCGGTGTGGTGGCAGACGGGGGCCGCGGCGGCGGGGTGGGTGCTGGTGCTGGCGGTGCCGGTGGCGGTGGGGGTGCACGGGGTGCGGAACCGGCCGGGGGCCGGGGGTGCGGTCGGTGGGGATGCGTGGCACGACTCGGGGGTGCGGGAGTTGAGGTGGGCGCTGCTGCGGGCGGCGGCGTTGCCGCTGGTTGCTCCCGTGGACGAGCCGCCTCCGGCTGCGCCGGTCCCTGTCGCGGAGGCTTCGGCGGGGCCGGCCGGGTTGGCTG
>NZ_JZWV01001650.1 GCF_000966975.1 Streptomyces katrae
CGGCCCCTCCCCAGACCCCCGCCCCCTCGCCCGCCCCGCGGATCCGGAAGGAGCCACCGACGTGCCCCCCTCCCCCACCCTCCAGCGCACGGAACCCGAGGCGCTCGCCGCACTCCAGCGCGAGCACGGGCGGGCCCTGTTCTGCTTCCTGCTCGGTCTCACGGCAGGGGACGCGCAGCGCGCCGAGGACCTCGTGCAGGAGACCCTCGTCCGGGTCTGGCAGCACCCCGAGGTGCTGGCGACCGGGCACGGGTCCATGCGCCCCTGGCTGTTCACCGTGGCCCGGCGGCTGGCGATCGACGCCCGCCGGGCCCGGCTGTCCCGGCCCCAGGAGGTCGAGCCCGACGGCCTGGAACAGGCACCCGCGCCGGAGGACGCGGTGGCCGGCTCGGTCACCGCCATCGACGTGCGGCGGGCGGTCGGCAGCCTGGGGCAGGAGCACCGCGAGGTACTGATGCAGGTCTACTTCCAGGACCGCTCGGTCGCCGAGGCCGCGGCGGAGCTGGGCATCCCGGCCGGCACCGTCAAATCCCGCACGTACTACGCCCTGCGCGCCCTGCGGAAGGGGCTCCAGGGATACGGCCTGGGCGCCTGAACCGGGCACAGGGGCACGAGGACCGCCCCTGCCGCGGTGGAGGAACACTCAAGAAACTCCCCCCACGCGTACGAACCGGACACAATCCATGTCGAAATCGGCATCCGTCCGTTCAAGTTGAGTAAACATCCCCCGTTGCGCGAGCCCTCCGGTGAAGGCTCGGAGACGACGGCGGCAGGCTCGACGCGCGGGAGAAGGTGGAACGGTGCAGCCCGAGGGTTTGAACGGCACCAGTGACGGCGGACTGGCAGTGCCCATGGCGTGGCTCTACGCGGAGTACATCGCGGACGAGCTGCTGCGCACGGGCCGGCTGATCCCGGTCAGCACCCTGGAGTTCCGCGCCGGGCGGGACACGCTCGCGCTGACGATCTACCTCTCGGACGCGGCCGGCGAGCTCTCCGGGATCCGGGTCGTCTCGCAGCTGGACGAGTGGCTGTCCCTGACGGCGTACGGGCACCCCTGGCGCGACTGGGTCCAGACCCGGTTCCTCACCCTGGGCGAGGAGGCCCGCGAGCGCGGCCGCGGCGAGGACCCGGACCTGGAACTGGCCCGGGCGGCCTGGCGCTGGCTGGACCACACCGAGCTGTTCGCCACCAACCTCGACCCGGACCACCCCGCCCAGGCCGGCCCCCCGCCGGGCCTGGACGAGAACGCCCGGGTCTGGACCCCCGCCTGGCAACTGGGCCTGCCGCTGGGGCACCTGGCGATGCACCTGTTCTGAGGAGCCCTTCTGGGGGCGTCTAGGGGGTGTTGCGAGAGCATGTGCCGGGCGCCGTGGGCGCCGTGCGGGAC
>NZ_JZWV01001651.1 GCF_000966975.1 Streptomyces katrae
ACTCGCCCCACCCCTCCCTCCCCCTGGGTACACGCGCGGTCACGGCCCGTGGTTCTCGTTCCGTGCCCGGTGGCCGGGCCGTTGATACTCGTGTCCGTGACAACTGTGCCCGCCTCCGACGCTCCTCCCAAGGACCCCGGCCCCGGCCCGCGCCGGGCCGCGCCCGCGCTCGCCGCCTTCGCCGCGGTCCGGCTGCTCGGGCTGGCCGTGCTCGCGGTGTGGTCCGCGGCGGCCGGCAGCAGCCCGCACACGCTGCTGTCCGCGCGCTGGGACTCCCTCTGGTACGCGCGGATCGCGGCGCGGGGGTACGGGTACGAGGTGGTCCTGCCGAGCGGAGCCGTCCACTCCAATCTGGCGTTCTTCCCGCTGCTGCCGTGGCTGGAGCGGCTGGTGGCGGCGCCCACGGGGCTCTCGTACGGTTCGGCGGGCCTGGTGGTCTCGGCGGTGGCGGGGCTCGCGGCGGCCTGGGGGATCTTCGCCGTCGCCGATCTGCTGTACGGGCGGCGCGCCGGGGTGCTGGCGGTGGCCCTGTGGGCGGCGCTGCCGGTGGGGATCGTCCAGTCCATGGCGTACAGCGAGTCGCTGTTCACCGCCCTGGCCGCCTGGGCCCTGTACGCGGCACTGCGCGGGCGCTGGCTCACGGCGGGCCTGCTCGCGGCGGGAGCGGGGCTGACCCGCCCGGTCGGGGCGGCGGTGGTCGCGGCGGTGTGGGTGGCGGCCGCCCTGGCGTGGCGGCGCGGGGAGCGCTCGTGGCGGATGGCGGCCGGGGTGCTGCTGGCCCCGCTGGGGGCGGCGGCGTACGTGCTGTGGGTGGGAGCCCGGACCGGCGGGGGGCTGACGGGCTACCTGGACGTACAGGCGGGCTGGGGCAACGGCTTCGACGGGGGCTGGGCCTTCGCCCGGTTCATCGGGGCACGGCTGGCCTCGTCCGCCTTCCTCGCCGGGGTGGGACTGATCGCCGGGGTGCTGCTGGTGCTGTGGCTGTACGCGCTGTGCGTGCGCCGCCGGCTGCCCGCCGCCCTCCTCGTGTACTGCGGGATCGTGGTGGCGCTGGCGCTGTGCGCCTCGGGGTACTTCGGCTCCAAGCCGCGGCTGCTGCTGCCGGCGTTCCCGCTGGTGCTGCCGCCGGCGGTGGCGCTGGCCCGGCGGCCGGGCGGGTGGGCGGCCGCGGTGGTCGGCGGGCTCGCCCTGGTCTCGGCGGTCTACGGGGCGTTCTGGCTGAACGGCTCGGGCCCGCCGTGAGCCCGGCGGCACCACCGCCGGCTCACCGCCCATGATCACGGAATGGACCATTCCAATCCATGATTGCGCAAAGGAATTGAGCTGCGGCGATAAACCCCCCGTAAGCGCGCGGACAATTGGCGACACCGCA
>NZ_JZWV01001652.1 GCF_000966975.1 Streptomyces katrae
ACAATTGGCGACACCGCACTCCGGGAGACGAATCCGGGGAGTTCCAACCGGGGTCGAAATAACGGGAATTAAGTCCTGCGTGAGACGCACTCCACATCACATGGTCATCACAAAGCGCGCGATTCGCACGGGCCGTGCTTCGACGCGCGGTAACGTCGATTGAGTGCGTACCGATCAATTGCTGTCCCGTCTGGAGCCGGTGTTCGCCCGGCTGGACCGGGAACCAGAGCGACCGGCTCATCTGCAGACTCCGCAGATGAGCCGGCACCGCGTCGTGCTCCTCTGCGCCACCCTCGCCTTCTACCTGGCGATCGTCGTGGCCGTACTGACGACGTCCTGGCTCGTCCGCCTGGACTGGCAGATCATGTTCTTCCGGCCGTACGAGCAGTGGCCGCAGATCCACGCCTTCCTCGACTACCTGGTCGTCCTCGGCCAGCGCGGACCCACGGCGGTGATGGTCGCGGCCTGGCTCGGCTGGCGCTCCTGGCGACAGCACACCCTCCGTCCGCTGATCGCCCTCGGCGTGGCCCTGCTGCTGCTGAACATCACCGTGGGCTCCGTGAAGCTGGGCCTCGGCCGCCTCGGCCCGCACTACGCCACCCAGATCGGCTCCGCCGAGCTCTTCGCGGGCGGCGATATATTCCCTTCCGGCCACACCGCCAACGCCGTCGTGACCTGGGGAATCCTGGCCTACCTGGCTTCCACCACGGTCACCCGGCGGGTGCTGTCCATCCTCTCCGGGGTGCTGTCGCTCAGCGTCGGCGCCACCACCGTCTAACTCGGCACACAATCACCCACTGGGTGAGCGACGTGCTGCTCGGCTGGACCGCCGGCCTGCTGATCATGCTGGCGCTGCCCTGGTTCGAGCCGCTCATCGCCCGCTCCGAGGCCTACGTCTTCGAGCTGCGCGAGCGCTGGCGCCGCCGGCTGGAGGACGGCCGTGTCTCCGAGCCCGTCGCCGCAGCGCTCACCCCGCTGCTCTCGGCGGGCGGCAAGTGGCAGCCCCGACGGG
>NZ_JZWV01001653.1 GCF_000966975.1 Streptomyces katrae
CCGACGGCCGCCGGGCACTCCCCCGCCCTGCGGCCCGCCGCGCACGCCCACCCGGGGTCCCGGCCGCACCTGATCCGCTCCGAGCGCACCCCGGTCACCCCGGCCGGCAGCCGCCGCCCGGCGCACACCGAGCGGGCCGCCGCCCGCAGCGCGCGTCCCGCCACCGGCGGCTGACGACCCTGCGGGACGGTACGCACACCCCCATCCCGCACCACGACGGCGGGCCGGTTCGAGGAACCGGCCCGCCGTTCATATGTCCGGGCCGTCAGCCGCGCGCCCAGAGGTTCCTCCGTACCGGGTCACGCTTGTGTCACGAGTTGTCGACGGCCGCAGCCGCCCCCGCGCCCATTCCGCCGACGGAATTCAAATCCCCCGGCACCGAATTCCCGTGCTCTGCCGCGCCTTCGAGTGCACGGCCGAGAAGGCCCCGCAGAGCCCGGATCCGGTCGGTCAGCGCGGGAGGTTCCACGACCTCGAACTCACAGCCGAGCATCATGATGTGAATCACCAGAACGTCCAGGTTCACCGCCCCGGTCCGCAGCAGGCAGCTGTCCGCGTCGACCGGCTCCAGCACCCCGTCCGAAGGCCCCACGATCCCCGCCGCCGCCTCGGCCGGCACCCGCAGCCGCACCACCGCCCGCACGGCGTACGCATGCTGCGAGACCCCCTCGGAGACGTACGCCGCGAGGTCCTCGGCGGGGGGCGGACGCGGGGTGAAACGCGGGCCGTGCGGGGGGCGGGGCTCGATCCGGTCGGCGCGGAAGGTCCGCCAGGCCTCGCGGTCGAGGTCCCAGGCGACCAGGTACCAGCGGCGCTCGGTGCACACGAGCCGGTGCGGCTCGACGGTGCGGCGGCTGACGGCCCCGCCGTGGTCCCGGTACCCGAAGCGCAGCCGCTCGCCGTCCCGGCACACCGCGGCGAGCTCGGTGAGCACCGCGGGGTCCACGGTGTCGCGGCCGGGCCCGCGGAGCATGGGGACGGTGAACTCGTTGAGCGCGGACACCCGTCCGCGCAGCCGGCCCGGCAGCACCTGCTCCAGCTTGGCCAGGGCCCGCACGGAGGCCTCCCCGATCCCCTCGACCCCGTTCCCGGCGGCGGTGCGCAGCCCGACGGCAACCGCGAC
>NZ_JZWV01001654.1 GCF_000966975.1 Streptomyces katrae
CGCGACGGCCTCGTCGTCGTCGAGCAGCAGCGGCGGCAGCTCCGCCCCCGCGCCCAGCTGGTACCCGCCGCCGGTGCCGGGGCTGGCGTTCACGGGGTAGCCGAGACCGCGCAACCGGTCGACGTCCCGCCGCACGGTCCGGGGCGTGACCCCGAGCCGCTCGGCCAGGTCGGCGCCGGTCCACTCGCGGTGGGCCTGGAGGAGGGAGAGCAGCCGGAGCAGCCGCGCGGAGGTCTCGAGCACCGCCCCAGTGTGCCCTGGCCGTTGCCGCTGCGCGGGCGGTGTCCCCTACCCGCCCTTCCACCG
>NZ_JZWV01001655.1 GCF_000966975.1 Streptomyces katrae
CCGCAAGCGGGCCGAGCGGCGCGCGGAGCGGGTGGGGGCGGGTGTCGCCGAGCTGGAGCGGCGACTGGCGGACCTGCTGCGCGGCGGGATCGCCGGACAGGCGCAGGCGGGGTACGCGCCCTGGGAGGAGACCGCGGCCCGGATGGTCGACGCCCAGGCGCCCGGACTGGCGGCGCGGGTAAGGGAGTTGGGGACAATACCCGGTTGCGGCCCCGGCTGGCCCGCCCGGATGCTTGAGGAGTTCGCGCTGCTGCACCTGCTGGACCGGGCCTGGCTGGGGGCGTCGGGACTGCCGGAGCCGCTGGCCGCGACCGTCCGGAACCGGGTGGGACTGCCATCCTCGGCCGAGGGGGAGACCGTCCGGGACCGCTGGCTCGTGCTCGCCCAGTACGACTCGGTGTCCCCGGACGGCCGTCTCACCACCCGCCGGACATGGCTGCGCGGGCTGGAGGGCGGACGGCCGGCGCTGGTGCTGGACTTCGGACCGCCCGGGCGGGCGCCCGGGCTGGCACTGCCCGTCGGACTGGTGCTGGAGGCGGAAGTCCGCTTCCGGCCCGGGACGGCGGGGCTCCGGGCGGACCTGGGGGACCGTACCGCGGCCGCGGCGGCGGACCGCTCCGGGGCTCCGGCCGGGGTGAGCACCGGTGAGGCCCTGGAGGCCTACGGGGCCGCGCTGCGGGAGGACCCGTGGCTGGAGTCCTGGCCGGTGGTCCTGGGCCCGGTGATCCCGATACCGGGTGAGGCGGGCGAGGGGGTCCGGCAGATCGCGGACGCGCGGGGGGCGTCCGCACTGCCGGTGGCCTCCGGCGGGGGCCGTCCGCGGTCCGCGCTGTGGCAGCTGGCCGCCCTCTCGGGCGGCGGCCCGGTCACGGTGTTCGGCGAGTGCGGCCACCGCGGCTTCACCCCGCTGACCGCCTGGCAGCCCGGCTCGCCCGAGCCGGTGCCGCTGGTCTGAGGCATCGAGGAAGAGCGCGGACGAACACACCACTACGCAGGGGGCCTGGGGGGATCCATGCCGTCTGACCGACCGACATGGAGGACGCGGAGGCGCGGGGGCGCCGACGCTTCGACGAGGAGCCGGGGGGCTTTCATGAACGACAACCACGCCAGCTGAGCAAGGTCGAGCGGCAGGTCCGGCGCTCCGGTCCCGCGGAGGGGGCGGGACCGGGCCCGGACCGGCACGACGACGGACCACCGACGGGGACTGACGAGGGAGGGGCCGGATGGGCAGGGCCGACGAGGTTTACGCGGACGGGGAATGGGAGGAGCTGGTCACCGCCGCACTGCTGGGCACCGAGCGGCGGGGCGGCACACCGGAGGCACTGCTCGACGCGGCGGCCGTGCAGACGCTGCGCCGCC
>NZ_JZWV01001656.1 GCF_000966975.1 Streptomyces katrae
AAACCCCCAAAGGAACGGGACGGATGTAAGGAGGGCATGCGGCTCCCTCAGCGAAGAGCCGGGGTGGTCGGGGGCCGCCTCGCCGGGCATCCGGGCCGACGTCCCTCCCCGGCGGGGCCGAAATCCGCGACAGATCGCTACGCGCTCCTCCCGTCTCAGCGTCCGACGACCGCCTTGGGCTGATACCTGCGCCAAAGGCCAATCACAGCGGCATTCCGGGCCGGTGGGCGCGTCAGATCTACGCGCTTCTCCCGTCTCAGCGTCCACCGCCCGCCTGGGGCAGCTCCCACTCCTATGCCCAGAAGGTGTCGGTGACGATGATCTGGGGCTCGGCATGGCGGCGGATGAAGGTGAAGACGAGCCACCCGCGTCCGCCCGCAAGGTCGGCGATGTGGGGTCCGCCTGGGCTCGTGGAGGCCAGAGGGCGGACCGTGATCCAGTGCGGAAGACCCAAGTCTGCGTCGATGCCTCGGAAGTAGGGGTCCGGGGCGGTGATCAGTTCGGCGCGGGCGGCCAGGATGAGTTGCTTGGCATCGGCGGGCATGGTGTCGAATTCCTGGCGGGCCTCGACTGTCCAGTCCATCTGCCAGGGCGGGGCCGGAGCTCGTCCGTCACTGGCCGGGCTCCACAGCGGCGGCGGCCCGCCGCAGACGGCTGTACTCGGCCAGGAGTCTGGCGGACTCCTCGGGATCTTCGGACGACGAGGCGCGAGCCTCGAGTTCGTGCAGGTGTGCATCCAGGGCGGGATCGCGGGAGATGGCGTACTGGGTCCACCACAACCGCATGAACGCGGGCACCGGCGTGAGGTTGAAAGCGTCTCCGATCGAACGCCGCCAGTGGGCTTCGAAGTCCGGTAGGAGGTGAGGGGCGTGCTCCTGGATGGCCAGACGCAGGGCCTGGGGCGTACGTTCAGGCATCGGCGGGACGCGACGGGCCTTGTCGTCGCCAGGGCCGTCGAAGTGCACGGGCTGCGCTGTCATGACGTAGGGGCTCCTGATCCGTTCTCAGGCAGCGTCCTGGTCAGCTGGCGCGGCGCCTGCCAACTGCCGATAGCGCTCGAACCATTCGGCGGGCACGAGGTAGGCCCCCGAGCGTCTTGCCCTTGCGGGTAATCGCTGCCGGCTCGCCCGCAATCCGCGTGCGGTCGAGGATCTCGCCCATCTGCTTGCGTAGGTCGATAGTCGTGTACGTTCTCGTCTCCATGCCTGACACGGTACTGGCAACTATCATAGTTGCGATAGTTCCACCCTCCAGAGACCATGCGGCGCGAACACCGCCCGAGTACGCGGCGATCGTTGCGCCCACCAGCCCCGGATGCGGTCCTGGTCGGCATTTGGTGCAGGTATCAGC
>NZ_JZWV01001657.1 GCF_000966975.1 Streptomyces katrae
AAGGTGATCCACAGGAAACGGCCTAGGTCCTGGCCGCGGCGACTCGACGGGGCCGTAGCCCGCGAGGAGCACCGAAGCCCTGCAAGGACACGCTCTCGCTGCAGGCAGGGCAAGCTGTGCTTGACCACAAGTAGGAGGAATTGCGCAGGTACGCAATACCGCTACTTCACCAGTGAAGACGCGACAGCACCGAAGCGATCATCGGCGCCG
>NZ_JZWV01001658.1 GCF_000966975.1 Streptomyces katrae
TCACCGGCACCCTGACCCGCCCCCAGCTCCTCGTCCTCGGCCGCCACGACCAGCACGGCCGGCTGCGCGCCGTGGGCCGGGCCGTACCACTACGCCCGGACATCTCCCGCCAGGTCGGCGAGCACCTCGCCGCGGCCGGACCCGGCCACCCCCTTCGAGGCGGTGCGGTTCGCCTCGGCCTGGGGAAGCCGTGAAGCCCTGGACGTGGTGCTCGTCCGCCCGGACCTGGTGGCGGAGGTCAGCACAGACCGGGCGGTTGACCTGGGCGTTTTCCGTCGCCCACGGAGGTTCCAGCGCATCCGGCCGGACGTGACCGTGGACGATGTCCCGCCCTTCGGTCAGGGGGCGGCTGCGGCGGCTGGCTGACCGGCCCGGCACAGGCCGGGCGAACGAGCCGGATCGTATTAAGCCGAGGAACAGCAAACGGCTCGCCGTAGGGGGTTGTCGGCAGGTGATGGCTGCAGCGTTAGCGTGGTGTCCCCTTTCGGGTGATCAACGGCGTGATGTCCCTGGAGTGAGCGAGATGATATGGGACGTTTGCAGGTGGTATTTCCCTACTAGGAGAGGAAGAGGTAGGCCCTGTGGTGACTCAGACGGAACGTGACCGTTTCCACGCGATGTTCAAGAAGGTCGACGTCGACGGTGACGGTGTGATCGAGCAGGTCGACATCGACCAGATGGTCCAGGGCGCACTGGCAAGGACCACGACCCATCTCGGTTCCCCGGAATGGCGGCGGGTGACGGACCTGGGCAACCAGCTGTGGTACATGCTGCAGAAGGATGCGGACACGGACGGTGACAGCCGGGTCACGGCCCGGGAGTTCGTCGCGGCATACCGCCGCCCCGACTTCCGCGACCAGGTCGCCGTCCCCTTCGAGCTGGCACTCCTGGAGATGGCCGGCAGCGACACCGGCGGCAGGATCTCACTGGGGGAGTGGCTGACCTGGCAGGAGGCCAAGGGCCTCTCCCAGATGGAGTCCCTCCAGGAGTTCCAGGAGATCGACGCCGACGGCGACGGCTTCCTCACCCGCGAGGAGTGCGCCCAGCACGTCAAGCAGTCCTACGCAGCCCAGTAAAGCGGATAGGGCCATCGGCCGTGCTGGCGTACTGCCCGGCACGGCCGATATGTCATGCACACCTACTGGATCCGGCAGGGGACAAGACCCCGCCGCGGGATCGTGGAACTCCGCACAGGGCCGCAGGGAACGAGCAACAACAGCCCCGTCCTGCACTTTGACGACCACACCAGTGGTGCGCCCACACCGACACCACCGGCAAGCCCTACCTCAGCCAGGACGTGCTTGGCGAGCAGCGCCGCCGACAGGCCC
>NZ_JZWV01001659.1 GCF_000966975.1 Streptomyces katrae
AGGCGGGAGGGACCGGGGGCCCGGCGGTGCCCGGGGGCGGCGGGGTTTCCGTGCTCGGGACCACCGCCACGCACGTGGGCGGTGTCGGCGTGCCCGGGCCGCGGCGGGCTCCGGCGGTGCCGGCGGCTCCGGCTGCCGTCGCCCCCTCCTCACCGGCCGCGGGCCCCGCGGCGGCGGGCGGTCTGGCTCCGCTCGACGCCCGGGACACCGCGCTGGCCCTGCCCGTACCGCTGGTGGACCCGGCCGACCCGAACGCCGGGTTCCTGGCGGGACTCCTGGCCTCCTGGGTGCGGCCGGCACCGACTCCGCCGAACTGCGGCTGCGGGAGCTGCGTGCCCGGCTGGAGCTGGGCGAACTCGCCGTGGCCGCCCGGGCCCTGGCCGAGCTGGAGGCCAAGTACCCGGACGACTGGCGGGTGGTGTGGGCGCGCGGGATCGCCTCGCTGGCCACCGGGGACGACGAGATAGCGGCCCTGTCCTTCGACGCCGTCTACGACGCCTTCCCGGGCGAGCCCGCGCCGAAGCTGGCGCTCGCACTGTGCGCGGAGATTCTGGGCCAGCTGGACAACGCCGCCGAGTACTACCGGCTCGTCTGGATCACCGACCCGGGCTTCGTGAGCGCGGCCTTCGGGCTGGCCCGGGTCCAACTGGCCTCCGGCGACCGGGCCGCGGCCGTCCGTACGCTGGAGTCCGTACCGGAATCCTCGATCCACTACACCGCCGCACGGGTGGACACCGCCGCACGGGCGGCGGCCGTACGGGCACGCCTGCGCGACCGGTCGCCGCAGGAGGAGCTGCTGGCCGACCTCGGGGCGGCGTCGGACCAGGTCGAGGCGTTGCGGCGGTTCGGACTGGACCCGGAACGCCAGGAGCGGTTGGCGACGGAGGTTCTGGGCTCGGCCCTGGACTGGGTACTGTCGGGTAGCCGGGGTGCCGACCCCGGCCGGAGCTCGTTGCTCGGCAGTCAACTGGACGAGCGGGGGCTGCGCTTCGGCCTGGAGCGCTCCTACCGCGTCCTCGCCCGGCTGGCACAGCGGGGCGAGGAGAGGATCGAACTGGTGGAGCGGGCCAACCGTTTCCGTCCCCGGACGTGGGTGTGAGTGATGTCGATGCATCGGCTGTCGGGCTGCCCCAGCTGCGCGGAGCCCCTGGAGGAGGGTGACCGTTTCTGCGGGGTGTGCGGGTACGCCCTCTCCGCCCCTCCCGCGCCCCCGGACCGCACACCAACCCTGCCCGACCCCGCCCCCGGCGGCGACCTCGGGGCGGGACCGGCGGTGGGCGGGACCCCGGCGTGGGCGGGCGCGGCCGCTGCTCCGGCGC
>NZ_JZWV01001660.1 GCF_000966975.1 Streptomyces katrae
CCGCCCCCGGCAGCCGCGCCCCGGCCCGCGCGACGGCGGCGATCCACCCCGCCGGCACCCCCGCGCACCGGGCGAGCAGCTCCGCGAGGGGCGGGGACAGCGGGGCGGCGGCGAGCGCGGCGAAGCCGAGCACCGTCGCCGGCGAGCTCCGCCAGCAGGTTGCACGGCACCGCCACCAGGCTGACCCGCCCCGACAGCACGACCACCACCGGGGCGCACACGGCCTGCGCCGCCGCGGCGGCCCCCAGGGCCTCCGCGAGCCGCGACGGCAGCCCACGGCCCCGCAGCGCCCCGGCCCAGCGCGGCCCGAGGGTGAGCAGCGCGCCGGTGGCCAGCACCGACAGCAGGAACCCGTACGCCCGGGCCAGCCAGGGGTCGTACAGCACCAGCAGCAGCACCGCCGCGGCCAGTGCCGGGAGCAGGGACCTGCGCCGCCCCGTGGCCAGGGCCAGCAGCGTCACCGCCCCGCAGGCGGCGGCCCTCAGCACGCTCGGGTCCGGCCGGCACACCACCACGAAGCCCAGCGTCAGGGCCGCCCCGCACAGGGCCGTGAACCGCAGCGGCAGTCCCAGCCGCGGCGCCAGCCCGCCCCGCTCCACGTACTGCGCCCGTCCCGGAGGCCCGATGAGCAGGTACAGCACCACGGTCAGGTTCGACCCGGACACCGCCAGCAGGTGCAGCAGATCGGTGGCTTCGAACGCCTCGTGCAGCTCGGGTGGGACCCGGGAGGTGTCCCCGACCACCAGGGCGGGCAGCAGGGCGCGGGCGTCCCCGGGAAGCCCGTCGGAGGCCTCCCGCAGCCCGGCGCGCAGCCTCCCGGCGACCCGCTGCGCGGGGTCCGGGCCGGCGATCACCCGGGGCGGGACGTCCCCGGCCGGCCGGAGCACCGCCACGGCACGCTCCCCGTCCCGCGCCGGAGCGAGCCGGGCCGCCACCGAGACCCGGGCCGAGGGCTGCAGCCGGGCCCACTCCGGATGCCCGGCCAGTACCCGTACCGGGGTCTCCACCCGGGTGCGCGCACCGTCGGGGCCGGTCACCCGGGTCACCACCGCGTCCAGCACCACCACGGGCGGCCCGCTGCCGCTCCGGGCGGTCCGGGGGTCGGAGCCCACGGTGAGCTCCGCCACGACCGGGGCGTGCTCCCCGGCCAGCCGGGCGACGGGCCCCGCCCGCGCCTCGGCCCGCTCCAGCCCGGCCACCCCCGCCCCGGCGGCGGCGCACAGCAGCGCGGCCGCGGCGGCCGTACCGACCCGCCACCCGGGCCGCGACCCACGGCACCCCGCCACGAGCAGCACCCCCGCGGCGACCACCGCCGC
>NZ_JZWV01000279.1 GCF_000966975.1 Streptomyces katrae
CCCCGACCCCGGGCCCGTCCGGCAAGGCTTACGGGCCGCCCCCGGACCGCCCCGCCCGTCTCACGCCTCGAAGTCCTGGAAGGGGGCCCGGCCCTTCGGGCGGTAGGTGTGGATGGCGATGCCGCTGCCGGTGGTGCGCGAGGCGGTCAGTTCGCAGGCCGTGGGCAGGCAGCCGGTGGGGAACAGGCGGCGCCCCGCACCCAGGAAGACCGGGAAGAGCAGCAGGTTCAGCTCCTCGACCAGGTCCCGCGCGAGCAGCCACTGCGCGAGGCGCCCGCTGCCGTGCACCTGGAGCTCCCCCTCGGTCGCGTCCTTGGCCCGGACGACCTCCGCCTGGAGCTGCTCCCCGTCCAGGACGGCGGCCGGCCCCCAGGCGGGCTCCTTCAGGGTGGTGGAGGCCACGTACTTCGTCAGCCGGTTGAGCCGGTGCGCGATCGGGTTGGCGGGGTCGTCGTGGTGGGGCCAGTACGCGGCGAAGATCTCGTACGTGCGCCGGCCGAGCAGGAAGGCGCCGGCACGGCCGAAGACCTCCCCCATGAACTCCTGCATGCCCGCGTCGGCGTGGGGGGCGACCCAGCCGCCGTAGGCGAAGCCGTCGCTGTCGTCCTCCTCCCGCGCGCCGGGCGCCTGGAGCACCCCGTCGAGGGTGAGGAAGGTGGTGAGGGTCAGCTTGCCCATGGGTCGGCGCTCCTCGTGTCGGTGTCCTGTCCCCCTCCAGACTCCCGGGCGCCCCGGGTCTCATCGGTGCGGCGCGCGTGGACGCGAGGTCGGATTCCCGCCAGCGCCGCGGGGCGCCACCGGATTTCATTGAACACGCAACCAAACAGCTCGGGAGGGAACGGACATGAACGGCAACACGGTGGCCCTGGTGACGGGCGGCAGCCGGGGGATCGGGGCGGCCACGGCGCTGCGGCTGGCCGAGGACGGCTTCGACGTGGCGCTCACCTACGTCGACGGTGCGCAGGCCGCGGCGGAGGTGGCCGGCAAGATCGAGGCACTCGGCCGGCGGGCCCTGGCGGTACGGGCCGACGCGGGCGCCGCCGACGGCCCGAGGACGGCGGTGGAGGAGACCGTGCGCGCGCTCGGACGGCTCGACGTCCTCGTCAACAACGCGGGCGCGGGCGTGCTCGGCCCGATCGGGAGCCTCGGCGCCGCCGACGTGGACCGGGTCCTCGCCGTCAACGTCCGGGGCGCCTTCCTGGCCGCGCAGGCGGCGGCCGGGCACATGGGCTCCGGCGGACGGATCGTCACCATCGGCAGCTGCATGGTGCAGCGGGTCCCCGGCCCGGGCGGCACGCTGTACGCGATGAGCAAGGCGGCCATGACGGGCCTGACGAAGTCCCTCGCGCGGGAGCTCGGCGGCCGCGGCATCACCGCCAACCTGGTGCACCCGGGGCCCACGGACACCGACATGAACCCGGCCGACGGCCCGTACGCGGACCCGCAGCGGTCGATGACGGCGCTCGGGCGCTACGGCACCCCCCAGGAGGTGGCCGCGATGGTGTCCTTCCTCGCCGGACCGGACGCCGCGTACGTCACCGGGGCGGAGTTCTCGGTGGACGGCGGCCACGCCGCGTAGCCCCCGGG
>NZ_JZWV01000280.1 GCF_000966975.1 Streptomyces katrae
CGCCCCATCGGCGGCCGCCCGCCCGGGGGTGTCGGCCCCCGGGGCGGGTCGGAGGCGGGCCCGGATCAGCCGCCCAGCTCCTGGTGACGGGCGGCCAGGGCGGCCGCGCCGTTCTCCGTCAGCGAGCCGAAGAGGCGCAGCCGGGAGAAGCCGCCGTCCGGGAAGATGTCGATCCGCACGTGCGTGCCGACCGCCGGGGCGTCCAGCACGAAGCGGTGATTGGTGTCGGGCTGCAGGCGGGTGCGCGGCAGGAACTCCGTCCACTCGCCCTCCTCGCCCGTCTTGACCGACAGCGAGGCCCAGCCGGCCGAGTTGCCCTTGAGGTAGGCGGTGTCGATCTCGACGGCGCGGATCTCGGACTCGGCGACGAGCTGGTAGCGGATCCAGTCGTTGCCGTTGTCACGACGGCGCGCGGTCTCCCAGCCGTCGTCCATCTTGCGGGAGCGGCCCGGGTTGATGGTGTTGGTCGGCGGGGAGTAGAAGCGGTTGGACGCGTCCTGGACGGAGCCGCCGTTCTCCAGCGCCACCACGTCGAAGGAGCCCAGCGCCGCGAGCCACTTCGGGTCCGGCAGGACCTCGCCGTAGACGCGCAGGCGGGCGATGCCGCCGTCGGGGTGCTGGTTGACGCGCAGGTGGGTGAAGCGCTGCTCCGTGGCGACCTCGAAGCCGTTGGCCGCGTGGCCGCCGACCGGGGTGCGCTCGACGAGGGTCGTCCACTTCACGTCGTCGCCCAGGAGCTCCTCCGGGGTCGGCGCCAGGGCGCCCTCCCAGTTGGTGCCCTCGATGGAGACGGCCTGCGGCATGTTGCCGCGGAAGTGGGCGGTGTCGACGACGATGCCGCGGATCACGCCGGGGGCGCCCAGGCGCACCAGGGCCCAGTCGTGGTCCTCGGGGGTCGGCCAGGGCTGGGTGGCGGAGACGCCGCGGCGGCGGCGGGTCTCCCAGCCGTCCATGACCTTGCCCTTGTGGCCGAAGTCCTCGGGGTCGAAGTGCGCGGCCTCGGAGATCAGCAGGTTCTCGCGCTGGGCGAAGAACTCGTCGTTCGCGGCGATCACACCGGCGCCCAGCTCACGCGCGGCGAGGTTGGCGTACTGGGTGAACGGGAAGTCCGCGGTGCGGTAGTCCGCGTACGGGTCGCCGCCCCCGTACGGGTTCGCGTTGCCGGTGAAGGAAGGAATCGCCACTGTCAGTTCTGCCTTTCGAGGAGGAGGCCCGTGGGCTCGGTCGGGGTGCCGTGGTCGGCGATCTGCGCACCGCGCAGCCAGGTGGACTTCACGACGCCGTGCAGGGTCCTGCCCGCGTACGCCGTGACCTGGTTGCGGTGGTGGAGCTCGGCCGGGTCCACAGTGAACGTTTCTTCAGGGGCCAGGACGGCGAAGTCGGCGTCACGCCCGGCCTCGATGGCGCCCTTCTGGGCCAGTCCGGCGAGGGCGGCCGGGGCGGCGGACATCCAGCGGACGACGTCCTCCAGGGTGCGGCCGCGCTTGCGCGCCTCGGTCCAGATCGCGGGGAGGCCCAGCTGGAGGGAGGAGATGCCGCCCCAGGCGGTGGCGAAGTCACCGGTCTTCAGGTCCGCGGTGGACGGCGAGTGGTCGGAGACGATGCAGTCGATGGTGCCGTCGGCGAGCGCGTCCCACAGGACGTCCTGGTTGGCGGCCTCGCGGATGGGCGGGCAGCACTTGAACTCGGTGGCGCCGTCCGGGACTTCCTCGGCGGTGAGGGTGAGGAAGTGCGGGCAGGACTCGACGGTGATCTGCACGCCCTCGGCCTTGGCGGCGGCGATCAGCGGCAGCGCGGAGGCGGAGGACAGGTGCAGGACGTGCACGCGGGCGTTCAGCCGCCTCGCCTGGGCGATCAGGTTCTCGATCGCGGTGTTCTCGGCGTCCTGGGGGCGGGAGGCGAGGAAGTCGGCGTACTTGGGGCCCGGGTTCTGCGGCGCGGACTCCAGGTGGTGCGGGTCCTCGGCGTGGACGATCAGCAGGCCGCCGAAGCCGGTGATCTCGGCGAGGGAGGTGGCCAGCTGCTCCTGGTCCAGCAGCGGGAACTCGTCGACGCCCGAGGGCGACAGGAAGCACTTGAAGCCGTAGACGCCGGCGTCGTGCAGCGGGCGCAGGTCCTTGACGTTGTCCGGCAGGGCGCCGCCCCAGAAGCCCACGTCCACGTGCGCCTTGGTCCGGGCGACCTCCTGCTTGACGCGGAGGTTGTCGACCGTGGTGGTGGGCGGCAGGGAGTTGAGGGGCATGTCGATGATGGTGGTGATGCCTCCGGCGGCGGCCGCGCGGGTCGCCGTCCAGAAGCCCTCCCACTCGGTGCGGCCCGGGTCGTTGACGTGGACGTGGGTGTCCACGAGACCGGGGAGCAGGACGTCGTCGCCGAAGTCCTCGAGCCGGGCTCCGGCCGGTACCTCGGCCTCGTACGCCAGCACGGCCGCGATCTTCCCGCCGGCGACGGCCACCGAGGCGGCGCGCGTCCCCTCGGGGGTGATGACGCGCGTCGAGCGCAGTACCAGTTCCACAGGCACGTCGGCCACCGGAACCTCCCCATCTACTTCCACAGAGCGAAATTCAACGTTCTGTTGACGGAGTCTCCATCCCGATCCCGGGGCCAGTCAAGAGTGCCCGGAGGGACCGCTGACGCGTATGCACCGCAATTGGATGTTTCCACGAGATGGAATTAAGATTTCACTATCCAGAATGTAGCTACCACCACCGGCACCCGGGCAGGTAACTTCCCGAGGACGTCCGCCACCAGGACAAACCGCCTCTGACCGGCGGGGACGGCCGAGGCCCGGCTCTAGGGCCGAGGTCGACCGACCGGTAGGCTGCTTCCTTGCCTGCCAGCACCGAAAGGACCGCGCCGTGCCGACGTCCAGCGCCAGCACCACCGACGCTTCCGCCAAGCCCACCGCCGCCAGCGGTGGCGTCCAGTCCCTCGAGCGCGCCTTCGACCTGCTCGAACGGATGGCCGACGCCGGGGGCGAAGTCGGTCTCAGCGAGCTCTCCGCCGCGAGCGGCCTGCCGCTGCCCACCATCCACCGCCTGATGCGCACCCTCGTCGCCTGCGGCTACGTCCGGCAGCAGCCCAACCGACGGTACTCCCTCGGGCCCCGCCTCATCCGCCTCGGCGAGTCCGCGTCGCGGCTGCTGGGCACCTGGGCGCGCCCCTACCTCGCGCGCCTGGTCGAGGAGACCGGCGAGACCGCCAACATGGCCCTGCTCGACGGGGACGAGATCGTCTACGTCGCCCAGGTGCCGTCCAAGCACTCCATGCGCATGTTCACCGAGGTCGGCCGCCGGGTGCTGCCGCACTCCACCGGCGTGGGCAAGGCACTGCTCGCCCACACCCCCGCCGAGGAGGTACGGGCCCTGCTGGCGCGCACCGGGATGCCGGCCGCGACCGAGAAGACCATCACCACGCCCGAGGGCTTCCTGGAGGCGCTGGAGCAGGTCCGCAAGGCCGGCTACGCCGTCGACGACAACGAGCAGGAAATAGGGGTCCGCTGCCTGGCCGTGTCGGTGCCGAACTCGCCGACCGCCGCCGCGATCTCCATCTCGGGTCCGGCCGGCCGGGTGACGCAGGAGGTGGCCGAGTCCTTCGTGCCGATCCTGCAGGGCGTGGCCGCCGAGCTGTCCGTGGCCCTGCAGAGCCAGACCCCCGCGTAGGCCCGTACGTGTACGAGAGCCCCGGCGCCCCTCCCCCTGCGGGGGGCGCCGGGGCTCTCGCGTTCCGCGGGCCCGCGTGGTCTCGTACGCGTGCTCAGGCCGCCGGAACGGCCGCCGGGGGCTCGGCGGGCCGGGCGCCGTGGGTGAGGCGGCCGTCGGTCATGGTCGCCGTGCGGTCCATCCGGTCCAGATGGGCGTGGTCGTGCGTGACCAGCACGGTGGCGGTGGAGCGCTCGCGGGTGAGGGTGACCAGCAGGTCGAGGACGGCCGCGCCGCGCTCGTGGTCCAGGGCGCTGGTGGGCTCGTCGACCAGCAGCACGGACGGCTCGTTCATCAGGGCGCGGGCGATGTTCACCCGCTGGCGCTGCCCTCCGGAGAGCTGGTGCGGGCGCCGGTCGGCCTTGTCGGCCAGGCCCACCGCGTCCAGCAGCTCCAGGGCCCGGCGGCGCAGCTGCCGGGCGGGGCGGCCGGAGAGGTGGGCCATCACCTGGAGCTGCTCGGCGGCGGTCAGCGAGGCCAGCAGGTTCGGCTGCTGGAAGACGATGCCGATCTCCTCCCGGCGCAGGGCCGCCTTCTCGGCGGCGCCGAGCCGTGCGGTGTCGCGGTCCGCGACGACGACCCGGCCGGAGTCGGGGGTGACCAGGGTGGCGGCGACGGCCAGCAGGCTGGACTTCCCGGAGCCCGAGGGCCCCACGATCGCGGTGAGGGTGCCCGCGGGGACCTCCAGCTCCACCGCGTCGAGGGCGGTCAGCCGGCCGTCCCCGTCGGGGTAGGTGAGCGTGACGTCGTGGAGGAAGAGGGTCATCGGGCGCTCCCGAGGGCGGTCAGCGGGTCGACGGCGGTGATCCGCCGGATGGACAGGGCCGCACCCAGCGCGCCGAGCACGATCATGATCCCGGCGGGGGCCAGCACGGTGGCGGCGTCGAGGACGAAGGGCACGTCGCCGCCGCTGATCAGGGCCCCGATCCCGGAGGCGAGCAGGGTGCCCGTGCCGGTGCCGATCGCCAGCATGACCACGGCCTGGCCGAGGGCGTCCTTCAGCAGGTAGGGGGTGGAGGCGCCCAGCGCCTTCAGGACGGCGACGTCACCGCTGCGCTGGATGGTCCAGACGGTGAAGAAGGCCCCTATGACGAGTGCGGAGATGGCGAAGAGGAAGCCGCGCATCAGCTGCAGCGAGCCGTTCTCGGCCTGGTAGGACCCTATGGCGCCGAGGGCCTCGTCGACGGTCTGGCTGCGGGTGCCGGCCGCCTTGTCGCCGGCGGCCCAGTCCACGTCCACGCCGTCGAGGGCGAGGACGGTGGCGGAGGTCTCCGGGGAGGAGCCGGGCCCGCCGATGCGCTGCCAGTCCTCCAGGTCCGCCCAGACGACCGGGGTGTGGCTGTAGGCGGCCGTCCCCGAGACGGCGGCGACCGTCAGCTCCAGCGGACCGGCCTTGAACCGGTCCCCGGCGCGGAGCCCGCCCAGCTCCTTGGCGGCCTTCTCGGACAGGACGGCCCTGCCCCGGCCGAGGCCCGTCCCGGCGGGGGCCAGCCGGCCGGCGGGCTCGACGCCGAAGACTGAGACGGCCGCCGTGCGCTCACCGGCGAGGGCGTTGGTGGTGCGGATGCCGAGCGGGTCCGCGGCCTTGACGCCGGGGCGGCCGCGCCAGGTCCGCCAGGCGCTCTCGGGCAGCTGGGAGTTGGTGAAGGAGACCTTCTGGTCCCCGGGCGGGACGGCGAAGGCCAGGCGCGAGGCGGGCAGCCCGGTGATGGCCGAGATGTTCTCCCGGGCCAGACCGGACGTGAGCCCGGACAGCAGGCCGACCAGCAGCGTGATCAGCAGGACGACCGAACCCATGAGGGCGAAGCGGCCCCTGGCGAACCGTAGATCTCTCCATGCGACGAACATGTCCCCCAGCCTGGTCTTCCGCGTGGGCCCCGGGCATCGCGCCACGGTAGGGATC
>NZ_JZWV01000281.1 GCF_000966975.1 Streptomyces katrae
TCGCGGGGCTGCTCGCGCTGACCGCCGGCCGGGCCGTCACCGACTCCGCGCCCCGGGCCGGGTGGGTCGTCGCCGTCTGCGCCCTGCTGGCCGCCGTGTACGCGGCGGGGGTGCGGGCCCCGGCGGTCGGGCAGTCGGCCCTGGCGGCCGGGGTGTGGCTGGCCGGGACGGGCGCGGTGTGGGCCGCGCTGCTCGTGCTCTCCCCCGACGGGCTGTGGATCGCGTTCCCGCTGTACTTCCTGGAGCTGCACCTGCTGCGGCTGCGCTGGGGCCTGGCGGCGGTCGCGGTGACGGCCTGCGCGGCGATCGGCGGGTTCCTGGGACACAGCGGCGCCGTCACCCCGGGGGCCTTCCTCGGGCCGCTGCTGGGCGGGGCGGTGGCGGTGGCCACCGTGCTCGGCTACCAGGCGCTGTACCGGGAGAGCGAGCGGCGCCGCGAGCTGATCGAGGAGCTGATCGCCACCCGCGCCGAGCTGGCCGCGGCCGAGCGGGGCGCCGGGATCCTCGCCGAACGCGAGCGCCTCGCCCGGGAGATCCACGACACGCTCGCGCAGGGCCTCTCCTCGATCCAGCTCCTGCTGCGGGCCGCGGAGCGGGCACTGTCGGAGGACCCGGCGGCCGGGTCCCCCACCCCCGCGGCGGCAGCGCTGGCGCACATCGGCCGGGCGCGGGAGGAGAACCTGGCCGAGGCACGCCGGTTCGTCCGGGCCCTCACTCCCCCGGACCTGGAGCACGGGTCGCTGGCGGCGGCGCTGGAGCGGCTGTGCTCGGGGGCGCCGGGACCGCGCGTGCGCTTCTCGGTCAGCGGCACCCCGCGCGAGCTGCCCACCCCGTACGAGGTGGCACTGCTGCGGATCGCCCAGTCGGCCCTGGCCAACGTGGTGCGGCACGCCCGGGCTGACCGGGCGGAGATCACCCTGACCTTCATGGACACCTCGGTCACCCTGGACGTCGTCGACGACGGCCGGGGCTTCGACCCCGCCTCCGCGCCCTCCGGCGAGGGCGGCTTCGGCCTGCCCGCGATGCGGGCGCGGGCCGAGTCGCTGGGCGGGCTGTTCACCGTGGAGTCCGCCCCGGGCCAGGGCTCCGCCGTGGCCGTCACCCTGCCCCTGCCCCTGGAGGCCTGACGATGACCATCCGGCTGCTGCTCGCCGACGACCACCCGGTGGTCCGGGCCGGGCTGCGCGCGGTGCTGGACACCGAACCGGACTTCGCGGTGGTGGCGGAGGCGGCGACGGCGGAGCGGGCGGTGGAGCTGGCGGCGTCCGAGCCGGTGGACGTGGTGCTGATGGACCTGCAGTTCGGGGCCGGGATGCACGGCTCGGCGGCCACGGCGGCGATCACGGCCCGCCCGGGGGCGCCCCGGGTGCTGGTCCTGACCACGTACGACACGGACGCGGACATCCTCGCGGCGGTGGAGGCCGGGGCCTCGGGGTACCTGCTCAAGGACGCCCCGCCCGAGGAGCTGGCGGCGGCGGTGCGCACGGCCGCGGCCGGCCAGTCGGCACTGGCCCCGGCGGTGGCGCTGCGGCTGATGGACCGGATGCGGACCCCGGCGGAGGCGCTGACGAAGCGGGAGCTGGAGGTGCTCCAGCTGGTCGCTGACGGGCTGTCCAACCAGCAGATCTCCAAGCGGCTCTTCCTCAGCCAGGCCACCGTCAAGTCCCACCTGGTGCACGTCTACGCCAAGCTCGGCGTGGACTCGCGCACGGCGGCGGTGGCGGCGGCCGCCACGCGGCGGCTGATCCGGACGCCCTGAATATCGCTACCGCCCGGCCTTGATGATCATTAAGGTCCGGACCATGAACCTTTTACCGGCACGCGCCGCGGCCTCGGCCGCACTGACCGTCTCCCTCCTGCTCGGCTCCGCCGCCGCGGCCTCCGCGGCCTCCGCGCCCGCCGAGCCCGACCTCACCGGCCTGAGCTGCGGCTACGACAACCGGACCCCGCCCCCGCCGGTCACCCTCGGCGCCAAGGGCCGGACCGTGATGGAGGCCCGCTGCCTGCTGACCTTCTGGACCGGACTCCAGGCGACCGAGGAGGAGCCGAGGGACGTGTTCGGGCCGGACGCGGAGTCGGCCACCCGGTTCTTCCAGGAGAAGCGGGGCCTACCGGGGACCGGCGTGGTCGACGCGGCGACCTGGACCGAGCTGCGGCACAGCTGAGCCGGCCGCCCGTACCGGCCCCCGCTCAGGCGACCCAGTAGGGCCGGTCCACCCCGGGGGCCAGCGGCACGCCGTCGTGGAAGGCCGCCGCGAGGAGGCGTACGCCCTCGTCGAGGCGGTCGGGCGGCAGGGTGTACGGGATGCGCAGCCGGTGCTCGAAGGTGCCCGGGTCGACGCCGAAGCGGGCGCCCCGGCCGATGTGCACCCCGGCGGCGGCCGCCCGTTCGGCCAGGGCGGAGCTGACGGGCTCGCCGAGGTCCACCCAGAGCGAGAGGCCGCCCGGCGGCAGCCGCCAGGACCACTCCGGGGTGTGCCGCTCCAGCGAGCCCACCAGGGCCGCCCGCTGGACCCGCAGCTGCGCCAGCCGCCGGGGCAGGGAGCGGTCCATGCCCTCCAGCAGCGGCAGGGCCACCACCTGGTCGAGGACGGAGCCGGTCATGTCGGCCGACACCCGGACCGCCGTGAGTTCGTTGACCAGCTTCGCGGTGGCCCGGATCCAGCCCACCCGCAGCCCGCCCCAGTGCGTCTTGCTGAGCGAGCCGATGGTGATCACGTGGTCGGCGCCGGAGCGCGGGGCGAGGGAGGCCAGGGGGGCGGGGGCGGGTACGTCCAGGGCGATGTCGGCGATGGTCTCGTCCACGACCAGCCAGGTCCCGGTGGCCCGGGTCGCCGACAGCAGCCGCAGCCGCTGCTCCTCGGGCATCAGGGCGCCGGTCGGGTTGTGGAAGTCGGGGATGGTGTAGGCGAGCCGGGGCACGGTCTGGTGGAGGGTGGACTCGGCGGTCTCGATGTCCCAGCCGGCGTCGGAGACGGGGACGGAGCCGGTGCGCAGCCGGACGTGGCGCAGGGCGTCGAGGGCGTTGGCGTAGGTGGGGCTCTCGGTGACGACCCGGTCGCCGGGCCGGCAGAGCAGGCTGACGACCAGGGCGAAGGCCTGCTGGGCGCCGGCCGTGACCAGGATCTGCTCGGGTCGGGTGGGCAGCCCGCGCCGGGTGAAGCGGTCCGCGACGGCCGCGCGCAGGTCGGGCAGGCCGAAGGGGTGGTAGCCGGGGTCGCGGGCGAGCGCGGGCAGGCGGGGGACCGCCCAGGCGAGGGCCTCCGCGAGGCTGTCGCCGGGGGCTCCCATGGCGGCGATGGCCAGGTCGATGCCCGGTGCCCCGTCGGCCCGGCCGCCGGTTCCGCCGACCAGCAGGTGGGCGCCGACCGGGCCGTGTCCC